>CACZLE010000032.1 GCA_902781945.1 uncultured Eubacteriales bacterium
TACCCCAAAAAACAGATATCTTCTTATTTTTGAGGGTGCCTTGTCGCTTGTCTGCCAATAAAAAAGAGGCTGCTGCACTTTTTTTAGTGCAACAGCCCCTCCTTTTTTGTTTGCAATTCTTACAAATTAACAACATTTTATATAATATTGATGAATTCCCCGAAAAAAGCCTTGGTTTGGCTTGACTAACTATCAAGGCCATCCCTATAATATTTGCTTGGGTATAGTCTGTGTTTACTATGCTACCAAAGGCGTCATACATATCATAAAGGAGGAGTTTCCCATGTCTTTCAAGTACACGATCGACGGTAACGGTGCGGTCAGCCACATCGCGTATGCGTTCAGCGATGTAGCCGCCATCTACCCCATTACCCCCTCGTCTACCATGGCTGAGTACGTGGATGAATGGGCTGCCCAGGGCCGCAAGAACCTGTTTGGCCAGACCGTTCACGTCGCGGAAATGCAGAGTGAAGCCGGCGCTGCCGGCGCTGTGCACGGCTCTCTGGCCGCCGGCGCCCTGACTACCACCTTCACCGCTTCCCAGGGCCTGCTGCTGATGATCCCCAACATGTACAAGATCAGCGGCGAACTGCTGCCCGGCGTGTTCCACGTTTCCGCCCGCGCCCTGGCTGCTCACGCGCTGAGCATCTTCGGCGATCATCAGGACGTAATGGCCTGCCGTCAGACCGGTTTCGCCATGCTGGCTTCCGGCTCCGTTCAGGAAGCGATGGATATGGCCCTGGTGGCCCATCTGGCCGCCCTCAAGGCCTCCGTGCCCTTCCTGCACTTCTTTGACGGCTTCCGCACCAGCCACGAGATCCAGAAGATCGATGCCATCGATTACGAAGACATCGCCAAGATCGCGCCCTGGGACAAGATCAACGAGTTCCGCGCCCGCGCCCTGAATCCCGATCATCCCCATCAGGCCGGCACCGCCCAGAACCCCGACATCTACTTCCAGAACCGCGAGACCGCCAACAAGTACTATCTGGCCACTCCCGCCATCGTGGAAGAGTGCATGAAGCTGGTGGAGTCCATCACCGGCCGCAAGTACAACCTGTACGACTACGTGGGCGCTCCCGATGCCGAGGAAGTCGTCATCTGCATGGGCAGCGGCACCGAGACCATCGACGAAGCCATCGAGGCGCTGAACGCCCAGGGCAAGAAGTACGGCCTGGTGAAGATCCACCTGTTCCGTCCCTTCGCCGCCGATAAGTTCCTGGCCGCCATCCCCGCCACCGCCAAGAAGATCGCCGTGCTGGACCGCACCAAGGAGCCCGGCTCCCTGGGCGAGCCCCTGTACCTGGATGTGGTCACCGCCCTGCGCGAGGCCGGACGCTGCGACGTCACCGTCGTGGGCGGCCGCTACGGTCTGGGCAGCAAGGAATTCACCCCCACCATGGTCAAGGCCGTGTATGAGAACCTGGAGGGCGAATGCAAGAACCATTTCACCGTGGGTATCGTGGACGACGTGACCGGCACCAGCCTGCCCATGGGCGAGCAGTTTAACAGTGCTCCCGCGGGCACCGTCAGCTGCAAGTTCTACGGTCTGGGCTCCGATGGTACCGTCGGCGCCAACAAGAACAGCATCAAGATCATCGGCGACCATACCGATAAGTACGCTCAGGCTTACTTTGCCTACGACTCCAAGAAGTCCGGCGGCCTGACCGTGAGCCACCTGCGCTTCGGCGACACCCCCATCCGCAGCACCTACCAGATCGACGCGGCTGACTTCATCGCCTGCCATAACCAGGCCTACGTCACCGCTTACGACATGGTTTCCTCCCTGCGCGACGGCGGCACCTTCCTGCTGAACTGCCAGTGGGAGCCCGAAGAGCTGGATGCCCAGCTGCCCGCCAAGATGAAGCAGCTGCTGGCCCAGAAGAAAGCCAAGTTCTACATCATCAACGCCGTCAAGCTGGCCGCGCAGGTCGGCATGGGCGGACGCATCAACACCATCATGCAGGCTGCCTTCTTCAAGCTGGCCGACATCATCCCCTACGATGACGCCGACAAGTACATGAAGGCCTATGCCAAGAAGACCTATGGCAAGAAGGGCGACGCCGTGGTTCAGAAGAACTGGGACGCCATCGATATCGCCATCTCCGGTCTGCGTGAAGTGAAGGTTCCCGCTGAATGGGCCAATGCCACCACCGGCGCCGAGCCCATTGCCGTGGAAGCCACCGAATACTTCAACACCATCGTGAAGCCCATCCTGCGTCAGGAAGGCGACAAGCTGCCCGTCAGCGCCTTCACCGCCGATGGCTTCGTGCCCACCGGCACCACCAAGTTCGAGAAGCGCGGCATCGCCGTGAAGGTTCCCGAATGGATCGTGGAGAACTGCATCCAGTGCGGCCAGTGCTCTCTGGTCTGCCCGCACGCCTGCATCCGTCCCATCCTGGTGAAGGAAGGCACCGAGGTGCCCGCCGAATTCGTCACCAAGAAGGCCATCGGCAAGGAAGTGGCCGGCTACGTGTATCGCATGCAGGTCAGCCCCATGGACTGCACCGGCTGCGGCAACTGCGTGGAAGTCTGCCCCGCCAAGACCAAGGCCCTGGAGATGAAGCCTCTTGCCACCCAGGCCGCTCAGGAAGCCAACTGGGAATTCGCCATGAAGCAGCCTGAACCCGAAATCACCGTGAACAAGGCCACCGTCAAGGGCAGCCAGTTCTGCAAGCCCCTGTTTGAGTTCTCCGGCGCCTGCGCGGGCTGCGGCGAGACTCCTTATGTCAAGCTCGTCACCCAGCTGTTCGGCGATCGCATGATGGTTGCCAACGCCACCGGCTGCTCCTCCATCTACGGCGGTTCCGCTCCCACCTGCCCCTACACTGTCAACGACGAAGGCCATGGTCCCGCCTGGGCCAACAGCCTGTTCGAGGACAACGCCGAGTTCGGCTTCGGCATGAACCTGGCCGTGAACCAGCGCCGCGCCAAGCTGGCCGAGACCGTGGAAGCCCTGATCAACGTGGATTGGGCCACCGCGGACATCAAGGCCGCCGGCAAGGAATGGCTGGAGAACATGGAAGACGCTGAAGGCAGCAAGGCTGCCGCCGCCAAGCTGATCGCCGCCTGCGAAGACGGTATCTGCGACGGCTGCGACTGCGACGCCTGCAAGCTGGCCCGCGAAGTGCTGGACGCCAAGGACATGCTGGTCAAGAAGTCCATCTGGATCTTCGGCGGCGATGGCTGGGCCTATGACATCGGCTACGGCGGACTGGATCACGTGCTGGCTCAGAATCAGGATGTCAACGTGCTGGTTCTGGACACCGAAGTGTACTCCAATACCGGCGGCCAGTCCTCCAAGTCCACTCCCACCGGCTCTGTGGCCAAGTTCGCCGCCGCCGGTAAGCGGACCAAGAAGAAGGATCTGGGCATGATGGCCATGAGCTACGGCTATGTGTACGTGGCTACCGTCGCCATGAGCGCCAACCCCAACCAGCTGCTGAAGGCCATGACCGAGGCCGAGGCCTATCATGGCCCGTCCCTGATCATCGCGTATGCTCCCTGCATTAACCACGGCATCAACATGTCCCTGGCGCAGGCTGAGATCCGCAAGGCTGTGGCCGCCGGTTACTGGCCGCTGTATCGCTTCAACCCCGAGCTGGCCGAGCAGGGCAAGAACCCCCTGACCGTGGACAGCAAGGAACCCACCGAAGACTACCAGGCCTTCATCCGTGGCGAGACCCGCTATGCTTCCCTGCTCAAGCAGTTCCCCGAAGTGGCCGAAAAGCTCTTCGCCGAAAATGAGAAGGATGCCAAGGCCCGCCGCGAAAGCTACAAGAAGCTGGCCGCTGAGTAATCCTCGGTACCAAACAAAAAACGCCGGAGGGCCGCAAGGCTCTCCGGTTTTTTATACTATTTGACGTCTAAAGCGTTGAAAGATTCGGGATGGATTTTTCGCTCTGGCAATGCTGAGTGGAGGGAGGCGTAGCATCGCTACGTTGACCGGAACAAAGCGATGCCAGAGCGGAAAAGACGCCCGAAGATTCAACGGTTTAGACGGAAAATAGTATTACATGCTGCGGAAATAGGCAAGCAAATAATTGATCGGGAAAGGCCAGGCGTTCTCTTTCGCTGCCCGCACAATTTACAATTGCCCTTCCCTTGAAAAAACGTGACCCTTCCTGTATAATGAAGGAAAAGAAGCGCACACTGGTGAAAAGAGGTGAAGCCCATGGCTGCCAGACCCATTCTGTGGATCGTGATCCCCTGCTACAACGAAGAAGCGGTGCTGCCCATCACCGCGCCCATGTTCCTGCAAAAGATCTGCGATCTGCGGGACGCGGGCAAGATCAGCGACAGCAGCCGCGTGCTGTTTGTCAACGACGGCTCCAGGGACAAGACCTGGGAGATCATAACGGATCTGGCAAAGCAGGACGCCCACTACATCGGCATCTGCCAGAGCCGCAACCGCGGCCATCAGAACGCCGTGCTGGCGGGGCTGATGGAGGCCAAGGACCGGTGCGACATCACCATTTCCATCGACTGCGACGGCCAGGACGACATCAACGCCATGGACGCCATGGTGGACGAATACCTGGGCGGCTGCGAGGTGGTGTACGGCGTACGCTCCAAGCGGGATACCGACACCTGGTTCAAGCGCACCACCGCCGAGGGCTTCTACAAGGTGATGAACGCCCTGGGCGCGGAAGTGGTGTTCAACCATGCCGACTACCGGCTGATCAGCGCCCGGGTGCTGCAGCACTTCGCCGATTTCGAGGAGGTCAACATCTTCCTGCGGGGCATGATCCCCCTGGTGGGCTTCAAGGCTACCTCCGTCTATTACGAGCGCGCCGAGCGCATCGCCGGAGAAAGCCACTATCCCCTGCGCAAGATGCTGGCCCTGGCTTTTAACGGTATCACCAGCTTGTCCGTCAAGCCCATCAACCTGATTTCCGGCGTGGGCGCGTTCTTCAGCCTGGTGGGCCTGGCCCTGGCCGTCTGGGCCGTCATAGAGGCCATCCTGGGCAATACCGTGGCAGGCTGGACCTCCATCCTGTGCGTGGTGTGCCTGCTGGGCGGCATTCAGCTTATCAGCCTGGGCGTCATCGGCCAGTATATCGGCAAAACCTACATGGAAACCAAGCGGCGCCCCCGATATATCATCAGCGAGCGGACCTGGGAAGACAATAAACGGCATTGGATCGAGGAGGAATAAAAAGACACAAAAAAGATCCTTCGAGCGCAAACGAACTCGAAGGATCTTTTTTATTGGTCTTACGCCGCTTCTTCCGCCTTTCCCATCCTGCGGTACACCGTCAAATACATGGTGATGAAGCAGGCCAGGCCGCCCAGCAGATTGGAGACGGGCTCCGCCATGAACACGCCGTCCACCCCGAAGCCCAGGCGCGGGAACAGCAGGGTCAAGGGCACCACGATGATGACCTTGCGGAACAGGGAGAAGAACACGGCGTGGCGGGCATCCCCCAGGGCCTGGAAAGAGGCCTGGCCTGAGCTTTGGAAGGCCATGAACACAAAGCCGAAGAAGTAGATATTGAGCGCGTGGGGGCCGGCGGCCAGCATGGCGGCGTCTGAGGAAAAAATGGACACGAAAAACCGGGTGGCGGCCAGCACGGCGATCCAGGACGCGGCGGTATAGGCCGTGCAGGCGATGGTCATGAACTTGATGCCCTGGCGCACGCGGCTGTACGCCTTGGCGCCATAGTTGAAACCAATGACGGGCTGGGCCCCGCTGGTGATGCCGGATACCGGCAGATACAGGATCTCGCGGACGGAGTTCACCACCGTCATGATGCCCACGTACAGGTCGCCGCCGTAGGTTTGCAGGGTAGCGTTGCACACGATCTGCACCAGGGAGTTGGTGCCCTTCATGATGAAGCCCACGATGCCCAGGGACAGGATCTTTTTGAGCAGGGGGAGCTGGATCTTCATATGGTCGCGGCGCAGGGGGATCAAGGCCTGCTTGCCGGTGAGGAAGCGCAGCACCCACAGGGCGGACACCACCTGGCTGATCACCGTGGCGATGGCCGCGCCCCGCACGCCCATTTTGAATACAAAGATGAACAGCGGGTCCAGCAGCAGGTTGAGGATGGCCCCCAGCATGGTGGTCAGCATGCCGATGCGGGGAAAGCCCTGGGCGTTGATGAAGCCGTTCATGCCCGTGGCCAGCATGGTGAAGGGCGTGCCCAGCAGGTAAAGGGTCAGATAGGCTTCGGCATAGGGATAGGAGGCGTCGCTGGCCCCAAAGAGATACAGCACAGGCTTCTGAAAGGCATAGCACAGGGCCATGAGCACCAGCGAGCAGCCCACCAGCAGCACGAACACGTTGCTTTGGATGCGGCTGGCCTTCTCCTCCTCCTGCGCGCCCCGGGCAATGGCGAACAGCGGCGCGCCGCCGGTGCCAAACAGGCTGGTAAAGGCGGCGATCAGCGACACGATGGGAAAAATGAGGCCCACACCCGTCAGGGCCATGCTGTCCGTGTTGCTCAGGTGGCCGATATATACGCGGTCCACCACGTTATACAGCAGGTGGACGATCTCAGCCACGGTGAGCGGGATGGCCTGGGCCATGATCCGCCGCCACACCGGGCCCTGGGAAAAATCATTGTCCTTCTTCATTCGGAGACGCTCCTACAATAATATACAAATTTATTATAACACGTGATCCCGGCCCGTCAATGGGCAAATTGTTCAGGGGCTGAGGAAAAGCGGAGCGGGAAACAGAAATTGCGCGAGAAAAACAAACGGGGGCCTTCCCCCCCCGTCCAATTTCTGTTTTCCCCCTCTTGCCCGCACGAAAAAAGGAGCAGACGCGGATCGGCTCCCTTGTGCCTGTCAATGCAAGGCAGGATCATCTTTTGATTTCCCTGTGCTTGGGATGCAGGAGGCCGTCGATGGTATCGATGGCCCTTTGCAGGGGTTTTTGGTGCTTTTTGACGGTTTGGGCGGCCTCGAAGGCGGCGCGGCGGAAGCGCAGCTCATTCGGCTCCAGGCGCACGGCCTCGCGGTAGCTTTGCAGGGCGGTGGAATAATGGCGCATGCGGGTGAGGATCTGGCCCTGGATATAGTGCCATTCGGCGTCCCGGCGCTCGGCCCGCATGAGCTGGCGCATGGCGTTGTCCAGGCGGTCCTGCTCCAGCAGCTTTTGCGCCATATGTTTGGCGTCCTCCACGGGCACGGTATTAAAGCCCACCTGGCGCTGGGCGGTGATGCGCAGGGCTTCCTCATAGGCCAGGTTCAGGCGGATCAATTGCTCCTGGGCCTTCTCCTGCTGTTCTTTTTCCTGAAACTGGTCGGGATGGCAGCGCTTGACGCTGCTGCGGTAGGCGGCGCGCACCTGGGCCTCGTCGGCGTTCATGGTGAGCCCCAGCACTTCAAACGCGTTCAAGCAAAATGCCCTCCTTTCCCACAAAAATCAAAATCTCTCATTCTAAATCAAAGGGGCGCGCGGCTGATCTCCGCTCCCAGGGAACGGAGCTTATCTTCGATATGCTCATACCCGCGCTCAATATAACCGGGCTCGTAAATTTCGGTGACGCCCTTGGCCATCAGCCCCGCGATGACCAGCGCCGCGCCCGCGCGCAGATCGGTGGCCGTCACCGGCGCGCCGTACAGATCGCGGACGCCCTCGATGATGGCGGTCTGCTCCACGATGCGCACCTTGGCCCCCATGCGCTGCATTTCGCCCAGGTGCTTGAAGCGGTTTTCAAAGATGGTTTCCAGCACCACGCTGTCGCCGTTGGCGCAGCAGAGCATGGCGCTCATGGGCTGCTGCAGATCCGTGGGGAAGCCGGGATATTCCTGGGTTTTGAGGTTGACGGCGCGGTGCGGGCGCTCGCTGCGCACGCGGATGGTGTCGTCCGTATCGGTGACGGAGACGCCCATCTCAAGCAATTTGGCCGTCAGGGCCTCCATATGGGTGGGGATGCAGCCCCGGATCGTCACGTCGCCATGGGTGGCGGCGGCGGCGATCATCAGGGTGCCGGTCTCGATCTGATCGGGAATGACGCTGTAACGGCTGCCGTGCATGAAATCCACGCCGCGGATGCGGATGGTATCCGTGCCCGCGCCGCGCACGCGCCCGCCCATGGAGTTGAGGAAGTTGGCCAGGTCCACGATGTGCGGCTCCCGGGCCGCGTTGTGGATGGTGGTGTTGCCGTGAGCCCGGGCGGCGGCCAGCATGATGTTGATGGTGCCGCCCACGGTGATGCGGTCAAAAAACACGTCGGAGCCGATCATATTGCCCTTGGCGTAGATCATGCCGCCGTAATCGTCCACCTGCGCGCCCAGGGCGCGGAAGCCCTTGACGTGCTGCTCAAAGGGGCGGTTGCCGATGGCGCAGCCGCCGGGATAGCCCACCTCGCACTGGCCGCAGCGGCCCAGCAGCGCGCCCCACAGATAATAGCTGGCGCGCATGCGCTGGGTGAACTGATAGGGAACATGGAAGGAGGCGACGGGGCGCGGGTCCACGCTCATGCGCCGGGCCTTGGGATCATAATCCACCTTGGCACCCAGCAGCTCAAACATGTCGCGCATCACGTGCACGTCCTCGATATCGGGCAGGTTTTCCACCACGCAGGGCTCGTCGCACAGCAAAATGGCCGGCAGAACGGCCACGGAGGTGTTTTTGCCCCCGTAGACGCTGGTTTCGCCCCGGAGCGGATTCCCGCCTGTGATCAGCAGCTTGTAGCGATCCATGCTTTCCCCCATTGAAGTGTCATCAAACAGGCATACAGACTGTACACCAGTATGTAGTATAGCATATTTTTGCGGGATATGCAACTGATACTGAGTTTGGAAAGAGGAATGGCACGAAAAACGGCAATTTGGCGGGAAGGGGATACGTTGGGGCTTTGCCCCAAACCCTACCAGGAAGGGGAGCCCCTCCCTGGACCCGGCTGTGGCGGATGCTGCATGACTTCGATAACCAGCAACTTCCCGCAGATACTTGGATAACGCAGCCCACCGCTTCCGGGCAGGCCAGCGAAGCTGGCCATGCTGTGCGCAAAGCGCACAGCGAAAAACCGCTGGACAGACCAGAAAATGAATGAATTCATTTTCTGGCTGGCCAACGGTTTTTCTTATGCCCGGAAGCTCTCTTTGCGACGCTCAAGTTACAAGTGCAAATTGTATGTTATTATTTTCAAGCCGGTTCGCCCAGATGGGTCCAGGGCCCAAGCGGGCCCTGGCGCAGGATCATAAGGGCCGCGGAGGCCCTTATCGTACCCCCTGCCAAGTTTTGCTTGTCCGAGCTCAGCCCGTATCTGGCGTCAGCCGTTTCCTTCCCACAGGTCGCTTTGCAGGACGAAGCCATATTCGCCCGTGGCGGGGAACCAGACGTGATACCATTCTTCGCCGATGACGCCGATGACCTTCATGGTGTAACCGAAGGCGTTCCAATGGAGGGTGTATGGACCGATCTGCGGCTCGGTATAGACTTTCAGCGCTTCGCCTTTGCTGAACAGATTGGGCATGGGCCGGGTATCCAGCCAAAGGGCGTCGCCGGAGCGGCCATCGGTCAGGAATTTCTTCATCATCCAGCCCCGCTGCCCGCCCTCTGTGATCAGGCCGATCATCACCCGGTCCCAATCGCGGGATTCGGTGTCGTTCAGGTTCAGGACAGGGGTGCCGCTGTAATACTTGCCCTGGGACAGGCTGCCCTTGTCGGCGCGCTCCCGCAGGTGCAGACGGTCCTTGGGATCGGGATTGACCACCACGGCATAGCGGCTGGAGTCCATGCGGGCGGCGGCTTCATCCAGCGAGCGGGGCAGGGCGTCCCAGTCGATCTCCGTGATATCGTCCCAGGGATGATCGCCATAGAGGATGGTTTGGGACATGTTGTCGTTCCACACGGTGCGATATCCGAAAAAGAGAAAATTGTCGGAGGCGGGAGCGTCGTCATAGATGTACTCCAGACCGGCTGTGTTATTGCTGAACAGCTGAACGGTGACGGAGCGGCCATGGATCCACAGGCTGTCGGTGAAGTTCTCCACGCCCAGGTAGGTGTCCTCCGGCAGCGGCGTGCTTTCGATCAGCCGCGCCGCCCGATGGCTGGCGTACTCGCAGATCACATAGCGCTTGCTCCCGTCGGGCTTCTGCACCAGGAAATGCAGCGCGCCGTTCTTGACCAGGCCGTCCAGGCAGGCGCAGTCCGGCATCAGCGCGGCGGCGGCTTCCCGCAAATAGGTGTTCAGGGCGAACCACCATTCGCCGCCGTCAAAATCGAAGCATGGGAAGCGGCTCAGGTCAAAATCCGCCAGGCAGATGCAGCCGCTCAGCCAAGTGGCGGGAAAATATTCAAGGGTGCTGCCGTAGGGGAGCAGATTGTCGTTTTCGTCGCTTTCCGCATAGGAGTGGATGATCTCTCCGCCATGGGCTTCGTCCCACCAGGTGGCGTATTCGTGGGTGTAATCGCCGTAACCGGAAAGGAGCACCCGCGCGTCCACCGGGCCCCAGGAGCCATCCGCGCCCCGGGCGCTGTGAAAATGTACGCTCGCGTTGGAGAACGTATAGGTCCAGTAGATCGCGTCGCCGTTATCCAGCCAAAGCGCGGGAAGGGCCTCGGCTGGGATCAGGGCAGTGGGATTATCGATGACCACCTGCCAGACGCCGTCCCGCCGCTCCAGCACGACGAGGTGCCGGACGCCCTCCGCCTCGGCAAAGCAGGCGGCGATATCGCCGGATTGCTGGATCTGCACGGGCTGGGACAGTCCCGCCTGCCGGACAGCCGCCTCGACGGGGTCCCCCTCGGCCAGGGCGGCAGCCATGCACAGCAGCGTCAGCAGCAGACAGAAAAGCATTTTTCTCATTTGTTTTTCCTTCCTTCTTTGAGCATGCGGAAAGCCTCCTTGATCGCTCCAATAGCAAAACGATCCAGGAGGCTGTTTTCTTGCAGGGGTGGAAATTTTTTCTTATTTTTCATGCTGCTGATCGCAGGTATCGAACCACTCGCACACCTGGCAGGGCGCGGGCATCTGACCCTTTGGCATCATGCACTGGTCGATCAGGCCGCACAATTCCTGCCAGGAGAGCCATTGGCCGCTGCGCAGATTGCAGGCGTCCGCCACGGCGGCGTCCAGATACTGCACCTTCTCCTCCGTCTCGCAGGCGTAATCCACGTCGTGGGGACAGGCCTGACACAGGGAATCCCGGTGCATGATGATCTGCACCATCTGCCTTTGGCCGCTGTTCAGCCGCCGGTGGATGGCAGTCATATTTTCCACAAATGCCTCGTCGTAGCCCTTGCCCACAAAGTGCCGCAGGCACAGAGCATGGTGTGGACGCAGACGGATAATGGTCTCTTCCATGTTCGCGCACGTTTCCTTTCTGTATCGTAAAAAATCATCTATGCGGTTTATTCTTCCATGTTTTCCATATTATATGCGAAAATAGTCCGTTTTGTCAAGATATATTGCAGATTGTTAAGAGTTGATGAGAAGCCTTTCCATTTGACCGAAAACGTGCTATAATAAATCAACCCGTTTTTACACAACAAAGGAGGAAACCGTATGAAAAAAATGATCGCCATCCTGTGCGTGGTCGTTTTGGCCGCGTCGGCGCTGGTGGGCGTCACCACCGTGCGCTCCAGCAACAGGATCAAGGATCTGAACAGCGACCTTTCCGCCATGCAGGAGGCCATGAACGCCAGCCTGCAGAACATTGAGACCCTGACCCAGGACGTGGCGTCCAAGGCCGAGGAGATCAAGACCCTGACGGACGATGTGGCCGCCAAGGCCGCCGAGATCGAAACCCTGACCGCCGACGCCGCCGCCAAGGCCGAGGAGATCAAGGTGCTGACCGAGCAGGCCAACGCCAGCCAGGAGCAGATCGCCCTGCTGACCGCCCAGGCCGCCGAGGCCCAGGAGCGTATCGACGCCCTGACCGCCGAATCCGCGGAAAAGACCGCCGCCATCGAGACGCTGACCGGCGAACTGGATTCCGCCCAGCAGAAGCTGCAGATGATCTCCGACATGATCAACGGCGTGCAGCCCCAGGAAGAAGCCGCCCCCGCTGAATTGCCCCAGGTGGGCGACGTGGTCAGCGGCTTTGAGGTCAAGGAGATCCGCGAATATCCCGTGATCGGCGCCAGCCTGGTGCTCTTTGAGCATCAGCAGACCGGCGCGCTGGCCATGTACATTGCCAACGGCGACACCAACCGCGTGTTCGACCTGGTTTTCAAGACCCGCCCCATCGACAACACCGGCCTGCCCCATGTGTTTGAGCATGCCACCCTCAGCGGCTCGGAGAAGTATCCCTCCTCCGCTCTGTGGTTCAATCTTACCTATCAGACCTACAACACCTATATGAACGCCAGCACCTATGACGCCATGACCACCTATCCCGTGGCGTCCCTGAGCGAAGCCCAGCTGCTGAAGTATGCCGATTATTATACCGACAGCTGCCTGCATCCCATGATCCTGCAAAATGAAAATATCTATCGCACCGAGGCCTGGCGCTATCGCATGGCCAGCATGGAGGACGACCTGACCATCGAAGGCACCGTGTACAGTGAGATGAAGGGCGCCTACAATATCAACCAAGCGGCGTTGCTGAACGCCAACCGCCTGGCCTTCCCCGGCGCTGCCATCGGCCTGTGCCAAGGCGGCGATCCGGATTATATCCCCGATATGACCTGGGACGACCTCAAGGCCTACCATGCCAAGTACTATCATCCCTCCAACAGCATCGCCTATCTGTACGGCGAGTTTTCCGATTACGCGGCCTTCCTGAGCCTGCTCGACGCGGCCTACGCGCCCTATGAAAAGCAGGAATTCACCTTTGAGGAGCCTGATTACGCCGCCCTTGCAACTTCCGTGGTGGAAAAGCTGGGCTTCCCGGTGACGGCGGACAGCAGCACCGAGAACCAGAGCGTGATCTACTATTACATCCCCTGCCCCGGCATGAAGGATGACCCTGCGGAAGCCATGCAGATGAAATTGATGGCCACGCTGCTGGGCAACGCGTCTTCCCCCCTGATGCAGAACCTCAAAAAGGCCCTGCCCACCGGCAGCTTCAGCTGCGGCGTGGAGGTGGCGGCGCCTGATCTCGCCTATGTGTTCGTGGCCCAGAACGTCAATGAGAACGACGGCGAGCTCTTCAAGACCACCGTGGACGACAGCCTGCGGGCCATAGCGGAGACTGGCTTTAACCAGGATATGATGGACGCCATGGTGACCAGCCTGCAATTGTCCCAGCGCCTGGTGGGCGAGAACGAGAATTTGGGCATCAAACTCATCCCCGACATCGCTTATTCCTATGTGACCTCCGGCAACGTGTTTGATTACTTTGAAGAAGAGAAGGCCCTGGACAGCGTGGACGAATGGAACAAGGCCGGCGTCTTCCAGGCGGGCATCACCAAGTGGCTGCTGGACAAGGAAGCCACCGCCCTGGTGACCACCTATCCCGTGCCCGGCGGACGCGAGGAAGCGGACGCCGCCCTGGCCGCCAAGCTGGCCGAGATCAAGGCCGCCATGTCCGACGAGGAAAAGCAGGCCATCATCGATTTCACCAACAATCCTCCGACGGATGATGACGCCTCCGCCCTGGTGGCTCAGCTGCAGGCCGTTACCGTGGAGAGCCTGCCTGAGGAAATGAAGCCCTATCCCATCAGCGACGAGACCGGTGAAAACGGCATCCGCCGCCTGAACGTCACCGCGGACTTGGACGGCGTGGGCCGCGCCAACATCTACCTGGATGCCAGCGGCGTGCCCCAGGAGGATATCCTGTGGGTCAGGCTGTTCAGCGCTCTGGTGGGCCAGCTGGATACCAGCGCCCATACCAAGGAAGAGCTGGACGTGCTGACCGCCCGGTATCTGTACAACGGCAGCGTCAACATGCCGGTCTTTAACCGGGACGGCGCTGTGAAGCCTGTGCTGCGCATGGGCTGGACCAGCCTGGACGACGACCTGGCCGCCGCCTATGACCTGGTGTATGAGATGGTGTTTGACACCCAGTTCACCGACCTTACCAAGCTGGCGGAAAAGGTGAGCGCTGCCAAGACCTCCCTGCGCGCCAGCCTCAACAGCGCTGCCTACAATGTGTCCTGGTATCGCGCCATGGCTGTGACCAGCGATTACTACCGGTATGTGAACTACACCAATTATTTGGAGTATTACACCTTCCTGGAGCAGGTGGAGGCCGCCCTGGCGGAGAATCCCCAGTCCGTGGCCGACAAGCTGACCGCCATCCAGGCTTCCATGAAGAACAAGACCAACGCCATCCTGAGCTTCGTGGGCAACGAGGCGAGCATCGCCCTCAACCAGCCCCTGGCCGACGCCTTTGCCGACAAGCTGGACGCCGCGCCCATCGAGCCCGTGGCCTATGATCTGCCCGTGCCCGCCGCCCGCGAGGCTGTGATCGTGGACAGCAACGTGCAGTTCAACGGTCTGATGGCCGATTATGCCACCCTGGGCATGGCGGGCTATGACGCCAGCCTGAACGTGATCACCACCCTGGTGTCCGACCTCTACCTGATCCCGCAGCTGCGCGACCAGTACGGCGTGTACACCCCCTGGGCCGGCGCCACTGATGATTATGGCGTGTACCTGCTCACCTACCGCGACCCCAACATCGTGGAGACCTACGGCGTGTATGAGTCCCTGGCGGATCAGATCGACGCCCGCGCCTTCGATCAGGAGACCCTGAACGGCTACATCCTGAACGCCTATTCCGGCCTGGCCAAGCCCCAGGGCGAGCTGACCGGCGCGCTGAACGCCATGACCGCCGCCATCGAGGGCCGTCCCCAGGACGAGATCCTGACCTACATGCGCCAGCTGAAGGCTGTGACCCCCGAAACCGTGTCCGCCTCCGCGGAGCTGTTCCGCAAGCTGGCTGAGAACGGCGTGCGCCATACCACCGGCAGCGCCGCGGCCATCAACGCCCATGCCGAGCTCTATGACGCCATCCTCAATCCCTTCGGCGCCAAGGATAACACGCAGGTGGAATTGACCGACGTGGCGGAGGGCAGCGAGCACTACGAGGCCGTGCGCTTCGTCTTTGAAAACGGCCTGATGGCCCCCAAGGCCGAGGACGCCTTCGGCGTGGACGAGGAAGCCAACGTGGGCGACCTGACCTATGCCCTGTGCATCCTGGCTGGTCTGCCCGTCTCCTCCGGCGAGGAAGCCGCCGCCACCCTGGCCCAGTATGGCATCGTGCCCGCCGACGTGGACGCTTCCACCGCTTTGAGCATGCGGCTGAACGACACCATCTTCGTGGCCTTCGGTCAGGCCGTGGGCCTGAGCCTCACCGCCGATGAACCCAACGAAACCTATGACAACCCCATGACCCGCGGCGAGCTGGCGGAGCAAATCAAGCTGTTCACCGACCTGCTGCAATAAGCGTCAATCAAAAAATGGGGCCTGCGGATAACGCAGGCTCCTTTTTGCGTTCAGGTATTCGCTTTCTTTTATTGCGCGTTTTGTATGGAAACAGACAAACAGAAATTGGCAAGGGGAGAGAAGAAAACGAACGAAGACGTTCCTTTTCGACGCCCGAAAAGGAACCGAAAAGGGCTGCGTTTAAAGCGTTTGTTGCTTTGTTCTGTGAAAGTTGAACGACTGCGTTTGCGAAGGTTATCCTGTGCACGCTCCCGGGCCTATCGGCCTATGTGCGCTACGCGCACGCACACCGCCGTGTGCCGGGAGCGGTTGGGTTCTCCAAATTTACGCTCTGCCCCTCACGCTTCGCGCTCGGGATGCAACATGGATAACCCAACTTGCACGCATAAAAGCAGCGTCCCGAGCGCAGGGCGTGAGGGTACGGACCTGACAAGAGGAAAACCAAGCAGCGCCGACGCGCGTAGCGCCAGATGCGAAGCATCGCTTTAGCAGGCGCGTCTGACAAGTTTGTTCCTTCTTCCGCAGACGCGAATGATAATAGACATCGCCAAGCCAAGAAATATAAAGGCTGCCCTTTCTGCTTCTCTTTCAGGCTCTGAAAGAGAAGGTCTCCGTCGTTTCCTTCCCTCGTCCAATTTCTGTTTGCTTGTTTTTACTGAATGTGGAAAAGCCAGGGAAACGCGCATATCCCTTTCCTTACGCTTCCTTCCGCTTGCGGATATCGATGCCCATTTCGTCGGCGGTCTCCATCAGGATGTCCAGGGCCTGCACGATCTGCTCGGGCTTATGCTCGCTGATGACGCAGAAGCGCAGGCGGGCGCTGTTGCGGGGCACGGCGGGATAGACGGCCGGGGGCACGAACACGCCCTTGCGGCCCAGGGCCACGGAGAGCTCGAAGGCGTCGTTGTCGTTGCCGATGAGGATGGGGATGATGGCGGTGTGCCCGGCCAGGCAGGTATCCAGGCGGCGTTTGTGCGCTTCCTCCACAAAGACCTTGATGTTGCGCTGCATGCGCTCCATGATGGTAGGATCACTTTGCAGCAGCTCCACGGCCTTGAGGGTGGCGCCCGCCAGGGCGGGGCTGAGGCCCACGGAGAACACGAAGCCGGGCAGGTTATAGCGCAGATGCTCGCACAGGGCCTTGCTGCCCGCCAGATAGCCGCCGCAGGTGCCCAGGCCCTTGCTCAGGGTGCCCATCTTGATATCGATGTCGGTGGGCTCCAGGCCGAAATACTCGTCCACGCCCGCGCCGGTTTTGCCCAGCACGCCCGCGCTGTGGGCCTCGTCCACATACAGGAAGCAGCCGTATTCCTTCTTGAGCCGCACGTACTCGGGCACGGGGGCGATGTCGCCGTCCATGCTGTACGCGCCCTCGCACACGATGAGCACCTTGGCAAATTTATCCCGCTGGGTGCGCAGGATGCTTTCCAGGGCGGCCACGTCGTTGTGCGGGAAAGCCTTGCACACGGCGTCGCTCAGGCGGCAGCCCTCGTGCACGCTGTTATGGGCCAGGGCGTCATACACGATCAGATCGCCCTTGCCGCAGAAATTGCCCACGAAGGTCACGTTGGTGGCATGACCGCTGACCAGCACCACCGCGTCCTCGGTGTGCTTCCAATGGGCGATGGCGGCCTCCAATTGCTCGTGCAGCTTCTTTTCGCCGCCCAGCAGACGGCTGCCGCTGGGCGAGGTGCCGTATTTCTTCACCGCGTCGATGGCGGCCTGGACGGTCTCGGGCCGTCCGCTCATGCCCGCGTAGTTGTAGGAGCCAAAGTTCAGCACCTCCTGGCCGTTGACCACGGAGGTATCCCGCACGATGGACTCGTGACAGACGAAGTAAGGATTCTCGCCCCGCAGGCTCTTGAGACGCTTTTGCAGGGCCTGGTATTCCGGCATGTCCTCCACCCGGGTAATGGGCTTTACCTTGCCGGGAGCGTTCTCGGCATGCCGGGCGGGCAGATCGCCGTGGAGCCGGGCGCGCACCACATTGGCCACGTCCCGGGCGCAGGTGCATTGGGCGGTGTCCTCCTCCTCCAGCAGCACGCCGTAGGTTTCCTCGATTTTCAGCATCACGCTGAGCATCTGCAGGCTGTCGCCGCCCAGATCGTTGATGAAGTGAGCCGTGGGCAGAATGGGCGTATCGATGGCCAGAGCCTCGGCGAAGAACTCCAGCACCTTCTTTTCGATATCGTCCTGACTGGGCCCGGTGATCTCGATTTCCTCCACCGGCGCTTTTTTGATAATGGGCACTGTGCCGCCGTCCAGGGGCGCGCAGTTGAAGGTGCCGTTTTCAATCTGCTGGCGCAGCAGCACGCGCTTGACCTTGAGGGTGCCGCTGAGGGGCAGCTTTTCGGGGGTGGCCAGGATGACCCGGGCCTGTTTGGGAGCGGGCAGGGTGCGGTTGCGCGCCTCGGCCTCCGCCTTCACCCGGGCCCTTACGGCCCCGTCATAGAATTTGCTGCCCAGGGACAATACCAGCGTCACCTGCTCCCGGCCCTTGTCGCCGGTGCCCAGCACGGTCATCATCTCCACGTCGTCCATGCCGGCGAAGGCGTTTTCGATCTCGTCGGGATAGATGTTTTCACCGGATGCCCCGATGATCACGTCCTTCACGCGGCCCTCGATGTGCAGGCGGTGCTTTTTGTCAAAGCGCACCAGGTCGCCGGTGTGATACATGCCGCTTTCGTCCAGATCGGGGGGCAGCAGGCGTCCGTCCCGCAGCTGGCCGATATGGATGGCGTCGCTGCCGATGATCAGCTCGCCCTCCGGGGTCACCCGGCTTTGGGCGATGGGCAGCAATTGTCCGCTGCACCCGCTGAGGCGGGCCTTGAGCTCCATATCGCCGTCATAGGCCGTGACGGCGGTTTCCGTCATGCCGTAACCGAAGGACACGTTGTAGCCCAGGGTGGCCATGGTGCGCAGATGCTCGTAGGGAGCGCTGGCGCCGCCCAGGGCGATCTGTACCACCGTGGGGCCGAACAGCTGGGCGTTGATGGACTTGAACAGGATGTTGCGGGCCAGCCAAAGGCCGCCCTCGGGCCAAATCCGCTGGCTGAGCAGGGAGATCTTTTGCAGGGTGCGGAAGGCCGCGCGCTTGCGGGTGGGCTGACCGGCCAGCTTCTTTTGCACGTTGCTGCTGATGCCGTTGATCAGCATGGGCACCGCCAGCACGAAATCCACCCTGCACACGCGGCAGGTTTTGAGGATGGTCTCCGGCGCGCGGTCATGCAGGAACACCTGCGGGTTGCCCTCCATCATGCCGGGGAACAGGTTGGTCATCATGCCAAACACGTGGTTCAGCGGCAGGAAGCACAGCATGCGCTGGCGGCCCAGGTGCTCTGCCGTCATGCAGCGGCGCTTCTGCTGCTCCATGAAGGCGATGGTTTGCAGGCACACCGCCCGGCCATCATACACGTACACCCGGCTGGTATCCGTGGTGCCCGAGGTGCACAGGGCCATGCGGTCCGCCCACTGGGGCTTGAAGCCCTTGCTGAACACGCCGTCGGTCAGATCGCCGGGGGTGCGCTGGGCGTATTCCGCCAGGCCGTCCCGGTAGCGGCCCGTCACCAGGGCGGTGGCTCCGGCCTGGGTCATCAGATGGCGCACCGCGCCGTCGTTCAGGGTGGGGTCCAGCAGCAGGGGCTTGCGTCCCGCGGCCAGCAGCGCCCAGAACAGGATGGGCCATGCCACCTGGGTCTCCAGGCACAGGCCCACCCAGCCGTCGGGACGGCCCAGGGCGGCGTCCTGGATGCGGGCGGCGGTCTGGAGCACGCGGGTGCGGAATTCCTCATAGGTCATCTGCTGCTCGCGGTCCTTTTCCAGCCAGATCATGGCGGAAGCGTTGCCCTCGCGGCACAGTACGTCAAAAAAGTTTTCAAAGCACAGGTTCTGCCGAAGCAGTTCGCATTTTTGATCCCGGGACAAAGCCATGAATGATCACACCTCTTTGGAAGAAAAATAGTAGGCGGAAATAAAACGGTTAAACAGCTTGCGGGGCAGCAGATGATGCAGCCACACGGCGGAGCGCTGCACCGGGGAGGCCACGATGAGCCGCGCGGGAGGATGCTTTTTCCCCACGGCCCGGGCCACGGCGCGGCCCACGCGCTCCGGCGGCAGACCGTGGCTTTCGTCATGGTGGATCTTGTCCGTTCCCTGGCGGAAGGCCGCGGCATAGGGCGAATGCCGCTCGATATGGGTCAGCCGGTATTTCTGGCTGCCGCCCCGGCAGTCGCCGGGCTCCACCACGGTGACGCGGATGCCGAAACGCCGGGCCTCCTGGCTCAGGGCCTCGCCATAGGCCTCCACGCCGTGCTTGGTGACGCAGTAGGCCCCCTGGAAGGGAATGGAAAAGAGCCCGTTCAGGGAGGAGAACAGCACGACATGCCCGCCGCCCTGCTTGCGCATGGGAGGCAGCGCCGCCTGCACGCACCGGCTCATGCCGATCAGGTTCACCCGCAGCATGTTTTCCAGGGTTTCGGCTGGCAGCTCCTCCAGCGGGGCCATGGTAAAGGTGGCGGCGCAGCATACCAGGGCGTCGATGCGCCCCTGCTCCCGCAGGATCGTTTCCACGGCGGCGCGGACGTTCTCCTCCTCCGTCACATCCAGCGCCAAGGCGCGGCAGCCCGCGGGCGGCTCCTGTCCGGCGGCAAAGGAACGCGCGCCGGCATACACGGTGTGCCCATCCTGCGCCAGGGCTTCCGCCACGGCGCGGCCCAGGCCGGAGGACGCGCCGGCCACCAGCACGGTTTTGGCAAGCATAAGCAGGGCTTCTCCTTTCCAAACGACGTCGTTTTGCATTGTATCATGGGCAAAATCCGCGTGTCAACGCCGTTGAGAAAGCGCCATTTTTCTGACAATTTCCTTTTCCTCTTTTGCCGTAATTTGCTTGGCATGGGCGGGCGGCTCGGGACGCATACTGGCGGCAAAGGGGGAAAGAGCGCATGAAGGATATGAATCGGCGGCTGCGCTGCCTGCTGGCCGCGGCGGTGGTGGCGGTGACGGCCCTGGTGAACGCAGGCCTGCCCTGGGGCGCATTGAACGCTTCCGCCTCCCAGGATGAAACCCTGGACACGGGCGGCGCGCGGCCCGTTATTTCGGTGGATCTGCCGCGGCTGCTGGGCCTTTCTCAAAGCGCGCCCAGCCACGCGGGCAGGGTCATCATGCCCGGCGGCGCGGCGGTGGGCGTGGCCATCTCCACACAGGGCGTGCTGGTGGTGGGCATGGGGGAAGGCGCGGGCATGCAAGCCGGTCTGCGGGCGGGCGATCTGCTGCTGTCCGTCAACGGCATCCCGTTGTCGGACGCCACGGTGCTCACCGATGCGGTGACGGCGGCAGAGGGACAGCCGCTTTCCTTGCTGATCGACAGGGAAGGCCGGGAGCGCATGGTGATGGTGACGCCCCGCTTTGATCAGAGCGCGGGCAGCTGGCGGCTGGGCCTGTGGGTGCGGGACAGCACCGCGGGGGTAGGCACACTGACCTATTACGATCCTCAGAACGGCGCTTACGGCGCGCTGGGCCACGCCATCACCGATACGGACACCGGCAGCATCCTGCCCGTGCGCCAGGGCGGGCTTATGCAGGCGGAGATCGTGGACGTGCGCAAGGGCCAGCGCGGCACGCCGGGCGAACTGCGGGGCAGCTTTCTGCGGGAACAGGTGCGGCTGGGCAATGTGAAAAAGAATAACGTGTTCGGCATATTCGGCGCTCTGGATGCGTCCTGGCAAAATCCCCTGTATCCGGAGGGCCTGCCGGTGGGAGACCGCAGCCAGGTGCATACCGGCGCGGCCAGCATCCTCTCCACCGTCAGCGGCGGCGAAGTCCGCGAGTACACCGTGGAAATCACCCAAGTCATCCGCCAGAACGCTCCCGCCCCCAAATCCATGATCCTCCGCGTCACCGACGAGCGCCTGCTCTCCGCCACCGGCGGCATCGTCCAGGGCATGAGCGGCAGCCCCATCTTGCAGGACGGCCAGATCGTGGGCGCTGTGACGCACGTGTTCGTCAGCGATCCCGCCCAGGGATATGGCGTATATATCGATTGGATGCTGGAGGAGAGCGACGGGATCGTATGATAAAAGCGGGACGCAAAGACATGCGTTCCGCTTTTCTTACATATTGATAAATACTGTCCTGTCGTGATATAATAGTACCAGATACAGAAGGAGGCTGATTCTTCATGTATTCTATTGAGCAATTCAAGGCTTTGACGGTCCCCGCCTCCATGGTGATTACGCAGCATAGCCGGAAGCGCTTTGCCGAGCGACATATTATGATACAGGATGTTTGTCAGGCGATCCAAACGGGCAGGATTATTGAGCAATACCCCGATGATTTTCCTTTTCCCAGCTGTCTGATATTGGGATACAGCGAAGATAGGCCTATTCATGTCTGCGCCAGCATCCAGGATAACGTGATGTATGTCATCACCGCCTATATCCCCGATCCGGCAAAATGGGAAGCAGACTTTGCGACCCGGAAGGAGGAAACAAAATGAAATGCATGAAATGTGGTAAGGATGCCTACAAAAGCACAACGACAGAGGCCATTGAGCTGAGCTTTGGCGTTTTGGTCATCCGTAATATCCCCTGCTATAAATGCGAGGAATGCGATGAGATTTTTTATACCGGCGATGTTGTTGAAAAGATCGAAAAGGTTACGGAAATGGTGAAGCAGCTGATGCAGGAAATCACCGTGATCGATTACGAAAAAGTGGCGTAAATATATCGGCTTCATCAAGTGACCCATGTTTTCGTCAGCGATCCCACCCAGGGATATGGCGTATATATCGATTGGATGCTGGAGGAGAGCGACGGGATCGTATATAGGGTAGAGAGGGGTTAATCCCCTCCCTCCCATTGCACCGTACATACCGGTCAGGTATACGGCGCTACATCGTGGTATGATATCAGACATTTTTTTGCCTGTTGCTTCGCAGTCTGTTTGCAAAATTAATGAAGATAGCATCTCCGCCTCTCCTGCCGCTCCGGGTTACGATCCCTTTGCTTTGGCAT
>CACZLE010000033.1:0-22077 GCA_902781945.1 uncultured Eubacteriales bacterium
CGACTTCCAAGTTACAGGCGCAGATTGTTTGTTGTTGTTTTCAAGCCGGTTCGCCAGAATGGGTCCAGGGCCCAAGCGGGCCCTGGCGCAGAGCTCGAGACCGCGGAGGCCTCGAACGTCTCCCCTGCCAATTTCTGTTTTTCGGTGTCTTGTTTAAATCAGAGAATAGGATCAATTGTGCATTATGAATTTCTTTTCCCGCCCTCATTTCCCCACCTGCTTTTCCCAGTGCTTCCGATAATGCTTTTTCCGGTATTCTCCGGGGGTCATGCCCGCGTACTGGCGAAAGACCCGGCTGAAATGGCTGTCGGTGGAAAAGCACAGATATTCGGCGATCTCGGAGCAGGTATATTGGGTGTATTGCAGCAGCGTCTTGGCGGTGTCCACCCGCTTGCGGCGGACGCACTCGCTGACGGTTTCGCCGGTCTCCTTTTTGAAGATCACGGAGAGATAGGAGGCGGAGATGCCCAGCTTTTCCGCCAGCAGCTCCAGGCTCAGGGGCTCCTGCAAATGCTGCTCGATGTAATCCAGGCATTGAAACACGGGCCGGGAATACGCGCCGCCCCGGCGCAATTGCTGCATGCGGCGGCAGTAATCCCGCAGCATTTCCCCGTGCAGGGCGCAGATGGCCTTTACGTCCGCGCACTTGTCCGCCTGGCGGATGTAAAGGTCGCTCAGGTTGAAGGCCTCCTCGGTGGGCAGGCCGCCCTCCATGCAGAAGCGGCAGGCTACGGTGACGGAGGCCACGAACAGATATTGATAATTGCGCACGGGGTCGTCGGAAAGCAGGCCCATGTTGGGGCCGGTAAATTTGCCCTGGGCCTCCTCCACCGCCGCCATGTCTCCCTGCTGCAAAAGGGCGTAGGGATGCAGGTCGTCCTCATAGGACAGGTGGTGATAGTTTTCCTCCCGGTGGGCAAAGGTCAATTGCGCCAGGGAGGCGTCGATCTGCCTGCGGATACTCATTGCTTCCAGTGGGTGCGGGCCGCCTTGCGCTCCAGGGCCGCGCGGTATTCTTCCTTCTCCGCCGCGGTCTGGGGGATGAAGGGCTTCACGGCCACGGGCTTGTCGTTTTCGTCCAGGGCCACATACACGGCGTAGGCGCGATTGACCAGTTTCCGATAGCCGTCCATCTGCTCCACAAAGCTGTCGATGCGCACCTCCATGGAGGTGCGGCCCGTCCAGGTGATCCGGGCCTCCTGCACCAGGGTGTCGTTCAGGTAGGCGGGGGCGATGAAGCTCAGGTGGTCGATGCAGGCCGTGGTCACCACGCGCTTGGCGTAGCGCCGGGCCGCCACCGCCCCCACAATATCGATCCAGGCCATGATCTGCCCGCCGAACAGGCGGTTGCTGGCGGTGCCGTTGCAGTGCTGGGTCAGTACGATCTGTACGCTGGTGGTCACGTCGGTCATGGAGTCCTCTCCTTTACGGGGTGATATGCTTATGGTAGTCCAGGACGCCGCCGCTGTCAACTGTTGAAATTTCTGCCGGATGCTGTATAATATGAACATATCCGCACGAAAGCGAGGGATTGCCATGCTGAGCGGCGAAAGGATACTCACGTTCCTGGAGACCCAGGGGGTCAACCTGCTGCGGGGCATCATCACCCTGGTGGTGGGGTTCTTTGCCATCCACTGGATCATGAAGCTGGTGCAGCGCAACGACAAATACGTGCGCATCGAGGCCACCCTCAAGGGCTTTTTGACCAACCTGTTCAAATTGGTGCTCTATATCATCGTCATCTTGACTGCGGCCAACGTGATAGGCATTCCCATGACCAGCGTGGTCACGCTGCTGGCCTCCGCTGGCGTGGCGGTCAGCCTGGCCATGCAGGGGGCCCTGAGCAACCTGGTGGGCGGGCTGATCCTGCTGATCCTGCATCCCATCCGGGTGGGGGAATACGTGAAGGTGGGGGACTACGAGGGCACCGTGCGCAGCATCGGCGCGTTTTACACCGAACTGGCCACCGCGGACAACCGCTTTACCGTGCTGCCCAACAGCACCTTGACCAATACCGCCATCATCAATTACACACGGCTGGGCACCCGGCGGCTGGACGTGACCTTCTGCGTCAGCTATGAGGCCGAGCTGGACGCCGTTTACGCCACATTGCGCATGGTGATGAGCGAGACCCCCGGCCTGCTCAGCGATCCCGCGCCCCAGGTGCTCTTTAACAAGTGTGGCGACAGCAGCCTGGAATTCATCGTCCGCGTATGGACGACGACGGCGGATTACTGGCCCGCCTATTATTTCCTGCTGGACCGGGGCAAGCGCGCCCTGGACCATGCGGGCATCGAGATCCCCTATCCCCAAATGGATGTGCATATCAAGCAGGAGGCGCAGGAATGATTGGACTGGGCACGCTGATCAACACGGGGGCCATCATCGCCGGAGGCCTGCTGGCCCGGCTGGTGGGACCGCGGCTTCAGGAACGGCATCAAAATACCCTCACGGTGGCCTGCGGCGTCAGCACCCTGTTTGTGGGCGTGGCCGGGGCCATGGAGGGTATGCTGAAATTGGAAAACGGCAGCATCGTCAGCCAGCGGGGCATGCTGGTGGTCATCTGCCTCACCCTGGGGGCGCTGATCGGCGAGATCATCAACCTGGAGGACGCCTTTGAGCGCTTCGGCGCGTGGCTCAAAATCAAGACCGGCAACGCCGGGGATCAGGGCTTCGTGCACGCCTTCGTCACTGCTTCCCTCACCGTGTGCATCGGGGCCATGGCTATCGTGGGCTCCATCCAGGACGGCATCCACGGGGATTACTCCATCCTGGCGGTCAAATCCATCCTGGACCTGATCATCATATTGGTCATGGCCTCCTCCCTGGGAAAGGGCGCGGCCTTTTCCGCCCTGCCGGTGTTTGTGCTGGAGGGCGGCATGACGCTGCTGGCCCGGGTGATCCAGCCCCTCATGACCGACCTGGCCCTCAGTTATCTTTCCATGATCGGCTCCATCCTCATCTTCTGCGTGGGCTTAAACCTGGTGTGGGGCAAAAAGGTGCGTGTGGCCAACCTGCTGCCCGCCATCGTGCTGGCGGTGATCGCGGCGGCGGTGGGACTGTAAACGCAGGTTGCTTATTCAGAAAAGCAATGATATAATGATTTCGCTGTACGATAGCAGGGCAAACGCCCGGAGCTGACCCCGCATGGAATACAAAAGCGGGGGAGGTGATGCGCATGACGACCGTGGAATTGTTCATGGCTCTGATCGCCGTTGCCAGTCTTGCGTTGACGATCTACTTCGGTATGAAGCGTTGAGCAAAGAAAAAGCCTCTGGGTAGGTTGCAGCTACTCAGGGGCTTTCTTCGTTAGGTTTACAAACCAAAGCGGGGTTTGCTATCTGACAACACTATTTTACAGCAAGGGCGGCTGTGTGTCAAGCATGGCCGTCTTTTCTTGCTGACTTTTACGCCTGCACGGCGGTCCCGGCGTTTACCTTGCCCATGCGCTTCTGGGGGGCGGGCAGGTGATATTCGTGGCCCTCGTCGTAGAACACCTTGGCCGGGGGCTGCTCCAGCTGGACGGGGTCGTTCAGGAGCTTGTTCCACAGGGCCAGCATCTTGGCGTACATGGCGCCCTCGGCGATGCGCTCGTCGCACACCAGGCCCAGGGGCAGGATGCGCTTGCGCTGGGCCACGCCCTGGGGGCCGGCCTGGGCGGTGCGCTCCACCGAGCCGATGGACACGAACTGGGAGCAGGTGCCGAAGTTATAGATGTGGTGATTCACCGCGGGCAGGCCGATGGAGGCCAGGTTGGTGATGAACATGCTGGTGTGGAAGGGGCTGGCGTCCAGGATATAGCGGGGCATGATGCCGTAGCGGTCCAGGAGGCGGGCCAGACCCACCACGCTGTTGGCCAGGATGGGCTTTAAGAGCAGCTTGGCCACCTTCATGGTGCTGTTGTCGGCCTCCTCCTTGCGGCAGCGCTCCACCACCTCGGCGATGCGGTCCGCCACGTCGTAGATGGTGTCCGCCGGGTCAAAATTGCACTTGGTGGTGTTTTCGGCGATCTTGCCGGTGCTGGAGGTTTGCAGCAGCGCGAAGGACACCGCCAATTCGTTTCGGGCGTACAGCCTTTTATTGGAAACAAAGCGGTTGACCTCCGGGATCTGGGACACCACGCGCACGTAGGCGGCAATGACGATCTCCATGAAGGTGACCTTGTAGCCCTCGTCGGCCTTGGCCACGATGTAGCGGGCCAGCTTTTCAAAATCCACTTTATAATCAGACATGACCTGCGCGTCGCAGCGCATGGGCATGATGTAGGGGGTCAGGGCCACGATGGGGTCGATATCTTTAACCAGATAACCGTCGCTGCGGTGTCCGAACATGAAAAACATCCTTTCAGGTTTCTATTTCTTCTATTTTATTATATAGGGCCGCGGCGGCGGACGTCAACGGATGACGGAATTGTGACATAATTGACAAAAGGATCGCCGCGACAGCTTGACATCGTATATGACACCATATATAATGGATGCAGGAGGTGGCAGCGTGTCTCAACTGGATAAACTGATCCAGCGGATCCGATCTCTGGATAAAAACATGCGATTTGAGGAATTACGGAAGATCCTCGAATATTATGGATATCATATGAGCGGGCCCGCAAGCGGCAGCAGCCATAAAACCTTCCGGAAGGCGGGCTGCATGCCCATTACCATTCCCATGCATGATCCCATTAAGCGGGCCTATGTGGAAATGGTGAAAAACGTGGTGGAAAGCGAGGAGGACAGCGATGAGGACAATTGAAGAATACATGGCGCTCCCGTATCGCATGGAGATCGTTCCCGATGTGGAAGAAGGGGGATTCACCGCCTGGTATCCCGACCTGCCCGGCTGTCTCACCTGCGCGGAAACCCTGGAGGGCGTCATCGCCAATGCCCAGGACGCCAAGCGGGCCTGGCTGGAGGCGGCCTTGGCGGAGGGCACGGAGATCGTAGAACCCAGCCGGGAGATGGTCCCTTCCGATTATTCCGGCCAGTTCAAGCTGCGCTTGCCCCGAAGCCTGCATCGGTCCCTCTCCATGCACGCCAGGCAGGAGGGCATCAGCATGAATCAGTATTGCCTGTATCTGCTGGCGAAAAACGATGCGGGTTACATTCCGCAAAAAGGAAGAGCATAAGAGATCATCGGTTTTATGAGGCCGGGCGTTGCGCCCGGCTTTTTGCGTGCAGCCGTTTGCTTTTCATTCAAAATCCCTTATGCCGCGCAAAAACGCTCCCTTGTGACACGCCGAGCGCCGTGGACACGGAAATGATTTTCCGGGCGCGGAAAACTTAGGTTTTTCAAGGGCTTTGAAAAAATTTCTTCAAAAAAATCTTGAAAAAATTCGGTTTTGCTATTGCGTTTTTGGCAAAAGTCCTTTATAATAGGTGCGTTGTCTGTTTATGGGATGAAACTGCAAGTTGCCGCCCGGCCTTGGCGGGTAATTGCAGCGGACCAGCCCGGCCAGACCGGGCGACGGACTCACACTTCCCACCGCCGACCATGCGGTTCGGGGAAGAATGTCGAAGGGATTCTGTGAAAGAAATGTGCGAATCCCGACTGCGCGGAAGACGCACGGAAGCAGAATGCTCCCCCCTTTGACCGCGAGTACGAACATCTGATTAGGAGGAAAAAAGATGGCCAACCAGAAAATCCGCATCAAGCTCAAGGCGTATGAGCACAACCTGATTGATCGCAGCGCCGAGCGCATTGTGGAAACCGCCAAGCGCACCGGCGCCCAGGTTGCCGGCCCCATCCCGCTGCCCACCGAGAAGGAGATCGTCACCATCCTGCGTTCTCCCCACAAGGACAAGGACAGCCGCGAACAATTTGAACGCCGCACGCACAAGCGCCTGATCGACATCCACAACCCCACTCAGCGCACCGTGGACGCCATGATGAAGCTCGATCTTCCCGCCGGCGTCGAGATCGAAATCAAGCTGTGAGGCAGGAGGAGAACATCATGAAGAAAGCGATTCTGGGCAAAAAGCTGGGCATGACCCAGATTTTCATGCCTGATGGCAGCCTGGTGCCCGTCACCGTGATCCAAGCCGGCCCCTGCACCGTGGTGCAGAAGAAGACCGTCGAGAACGACGGCTACGAGGCTGTTCAGTTCGGCTTCGACACCTATCCCGAAAAGCGCGCCGAAAAGCTGGTCAACAAGCCCGAGATGGGCCACTTCAAGAAGGCCGGCGTGGCCGCCACCCGTTACCTTAAGGAATTCCGCCTGGACGACGCCGCTTCCTACGAAGTGGGCCAGGTGGTGAAGGTCGATGTGTTCGCCGAGGGCGACAGGATCGACGTGACCGGCACCAGCAAGGGCCACGGCTACACCGGCGCCATCTACCGCTGGAACCAGCACACCGGCCCCATGGCCCACGGTTCCAAGTATCATCGCGGCGTCGGCTCTCTGAGCGCCAACTCCGACCCCAGCCGCGTGTTCAAGAACAAGCACATGTCCGGTCACTACGGCGTGGAGCGCACCACCATCCAGAACCTGACCGTGGTCAAGGTGGATGCGGAGCGCGACCTGCTGCTGGTCCGCGGCGCTGTGCCCGGCCCCAATGGCGGTTTGCTGCTCGTGCGCAACACCGTGAAATGATAAGGAGGAACAACGATTATGCCCAGTATTAAAGTGCTGAACATGCAGGGCGCAAGCGTTGGCGAAATGCAGCTCAAGGACGAGATCTTCGCCGTTGAGCCCAACGTCGCGGCCATGCATCTGGTCGTCCGCTCCATCCTTGCCAACAAGCGTCAGGGCACCCAGAGCGCGCTGACTCGCGGCATGGTGCGCGGCGGCGGCCGTAAGATCTATCGCCAGAAGGGCACCGGCAACGCGCGCCATCATGGCAACCGCGCTCCCCAGTTCGCCCACGGCGGCGTGGTCTTCGCGCCCCAGCCCCGCGACTATGTGGTGAACGTGCCCAAGAAGGTTCGCCGCCTGGCCATGAAGAGCGCCCTGACCGAAAAGTTCAACGATGGCGATATCATCGTGGTGGACCAGATCAAGTTTGAGGAAGTCAAGACCAAGTACGCCGCCAAGATGCTGGACGCGCTGAAGGTTGAAAAGCGCAGCCTGCTGGTGCTGGAAGGCCGCGATGAGAGCATCATCCGCGCCACCAAGAACCTGCCCATCCTGGACGACAGCTACGTCAACACCCTCAACGTGTACGATATCCTGCGCGCCAACAAGCTGATTGTCACCCGCGCGGCGATGGAGAACATTCAGGAGGTGTACGCCTAATGAAGAATGCTCATGACATCATCCTGCGCCCCGTGCTGACCGAGAAGGGCTACGAGGGCATCGAGGAAAAGCGCTACGTTTTCGAGGTGGCCATCACCGCGAACAAGACCGAAATCAAGCAGGCGCTGGAATCCGTTTTTGAAGGCATCAAGGTGGAGAAAGTCAACACCGTGCGCACCATCGGCAAGATGAAGCGCCAGGGCATCCACCAGGGCCGCACCGCCGAGGTCAAAAAGGCTTATGTCAAATTGACCGAGGACTCCAAGCCCATCGCGTTCTTTGAAGGCATGGCCTAAGGCAAGGGAGGAGAAGCAAAATGGCAATTCGAGTTTATAAGCCCACTTCGGCCGCCCGCCGTTTCATGTCCGTTCTGACCTATGAGGAGATCACCAAGAAGACTCCCGAAAAGAGCCTGATCGAGTACCTCAAGAAGAACGCGGGCCGCAACAACCAGGGCAAGATCACCGTCCGTCATCAGGGCGGCGGCAATAAGATCAAGTACCGCGTCATCGATTTCAAGCGCGAAAAGCGCGACATCCCCGCCAAGGTGGCGGCCATCGAGTACGACCCCAACCGCACCGCCTTCATCGCTCTGCTGAACTATGCCGACGGTGAAAAGCGTTACATCCTGGCTCCTGTGGGCCTGAACGTGGGCGACACCGTGGTGGCTGGCGAGCAGGCTGACATCAAGCCCGGCAACGCCCTGCCCATCGGCGCCATCCCCGTGGGCACCCTGATCCACAATGTGGAAGTGAAGCCCGGCCGCGGCGGCCAGCTGGTCCGCTCCGCTGGCGCCTATGCCCAGCTGATGGCCAAGGAAGGTGAATACGCTCAGGTGCGTATGCCCTCCGGCGAAGTCCGCAAGGTGCCCATGAACGCTTACGCCACCATCGGCACCGTGGGCAACATCGATCACGCCAACGTGCGCATCGGCAAGGCCGGCCGCACCCGTCACATGGGTATCCGTCCCACCGTCCGCGGCGTGGTCATGAACCCCTGCGACCATCCCCATGGCGGCGGCGAGGGCAAGAGCCCCGTCGGCATGCCTGCTCCTGTGACCCCGTGGGGCAAGCCCGCTCTGGGCTTCAAGACCCGCAAGCACAAGAAGTATTCCAACCGCCTGATCGTCAAGCGCGCGGGCAAGAAGTAAGAGCGAAGGAGGCAATCTGAAATATGAGCCGTTCCGTCAAGAAAGGCCCCTATATCCAGGAAGCGCTGCTGAAGCGCGTTCAGGAAATGAACCAGACGGGCAAGAAGGCCGTTCTGAAGACCTGGTCCCGTTCTTCCACTATTTTCCCCGACTTCGTCGGCCACACCATCGCTGTGCATGATGGCCGCAAGCATGTGCCGGTTTATGTGACCGAGGACATGGTTGGCCACAAGCTGGGTGAGTTCGCCCCCACGCGCACCTTCCGCGGTCACGCCGGCGAAAAGACCACCAAGTAACGGAAGGAGAGAGTGAACAATGGCTACGAATACCCGCAATAAGGGCCAGAAGCGCGCCGAAACGCGCGACAAGCGCCCGCAGGCTCACATCAAGCATGTGCGCATCTCTCCCCGCAAGGTCAAGATCGTCATCGACCTGATCCGCGGCAAGAACGTGGACGAGGCCCTGGCCATCCTGCAGTATACCCCCAAGGCTGCCTCCCCCGTGGTTTACAAGCTGCTGGCCAGCGCTGTGGCCAACGCCGTGAACAACCAGGATATGGACCGCAGCAACCTGTACGTCGCTGAGGTGTACGCCAATCCCGGCCCCACCCTGAAGCGCTATGTAGCCCGCAGCCGCGGCTCCGCCAGCCCCATGCTGCGCCGCACCAGCCACATCAGCGTGATCCTGGACGAGAAGAAGTAAGGGAGGTTACCAAATGGGTCAGAAAGTTAATCCGCATGGCGCGCGCGTTGGCGTGATCTTTGATTGGAGCACCCGTTGGTTCGCCGAAAAGAAAGATTTCGCGAATCACCTCGTCGAGGATCACAAGCTGCGCGAAATGCTGAAAGAAAAGTATTACGCCACCGGCATCAGCCGCATCGATATCGAGCGCTCCGACGACGCCCGCATGACCGTGAACATCTTCACCGGCAAGCCCGGCATGATCATCGGCCGCGGCGGCAAGGGCATCGAGGATCTGAAGGCTGAGGTCGAAAAGTTCCTGGGCCATGCCTGCAACATCAACGTCATGGAGATCAAATCCCCTGACACCGACGCGCAGCTGGTGGCCGAGAACATTGCCCAGCAGCTGGAAAAGCGCATCGCTTTCCGCCGCGCGATGAAGCAGAGCATTCAGCGCGCCATGCGCCCCATGAAGGGCGGCGAAGCTGCCAAGGGTATCAAGGTCAGCGTGTCCGGACGTCTGAACGGCGCCGACATCGCCCGTACCGAGCAGTATCACGAAGGTTCCATTCCCCTGCAGACGCTGCGCGCCAACATTGACTATGGCTTCGCTGAGGCCAAGACGACGTATGGCCGCCTGGGCGTGAAGGTTTGGATCTACAAGGGCCAGATCCTGCCCCAGGCCAAAAAGCCTGCCGTGCGCACCGAAGGAGGCAAATAATCATGTTGATGCCTAAAAGAGTGAAACGCCGCCGCGTTTTCCGCGGCCGCATGAAGGGCGCTGCCCATCGCGGCAATTTCATCGCCTACGGCGAGTTCGGCCTGGTGGCGCAGGAGCCCTGCTGGGTCACCTCCCAGCAGATCGAGGCTGCCCGTATCGCCCTGACCCGCTACACCAAGCGTGGCGGCCAGGTGTGGATCAAGATTTTCCCCGACAAGCCCGTTACCGCGAAGCCTGCCGAGACCCGCATGGGTTCCGGTAAAGGTTCTCCCGAGTACTGGGTGGCGGTCGTCAAGCCCGGCCGCGTGCTGTTTGAGGTTGCGGGCGTGCCCGAAGCCGACGCGCGCGAAGCCCTGCGCCTGGCCAGCCACAAGCTGCCCCTGCGCTGCAAGATCATGACCGCTGAAAACTATGGCAGGAAGGATGGTGAGTAAGCAATGAAGGCAAGTGAATTCAAGGCCATGTCCGTCGAAGAACTGACCAAAAAGATCAGTGAACTCAAGGAAGAGCTGTTCAACCTTCGTTTCCGTCTCGCCACCGGCCAGCTGGACAACGTGATGCAGATCACCTCCGTCAAGCGCGACATCGCCCGCGCCATGACCGAACTGACTGCGAAGACCAAGGCCTAAGCCGAGAAAGGAGGCAATCTCATGTCCGAAGAAAGAGGCATCCGCAAGACCCGCATTGGTGTGGTCGTCAGCGATAAAATGGATAAGACCGTCGTGGTCACCATCAAGGACCTCGTCCGTCATCCCCTCTATGGCAAAATCATGAACAAGACCGTGAAGCTGAAGGCTCATGACGAACAGAATGCCTGCGGTATCGGCGATACCGTTCGTCTGATGGAAACCCGTCCGCTCAGCCGCGAAAAGCGCTGGCGCGTGGTGGAGATCGTCGAAAAGGCCAAGTAAGCGTTTGCGTCTATTGAGCGCCTACAACCGCCCGTGGAGCAAGGACTCGCACGGAGCGGAAACTATAAAGGAGGATACCCCGTATGATTCAGCCGCAAACGCGACTTAAGGTAGCCGACAACTCCGGCGCCAAAGAGATCATGTGCATCCGCGTGCTGGGCGGTTCTTTCCGCCGCGACGGGTCCGTGGGCGACGTCATCGTTGCCAGCGTGAAGACCGCCACCCCTGGCGGCACCGTCAAAAAGGGCGACGTGGTCAAGGCCGTGATCGTGCGCCAGCACAAGCCCATCCGCCGTGTGGATGGCAGCTACATCGTCTTTGACGATAACGCCGCCGTGATCATCAACGATCAGAAACTGCCCCGCGGCACCCGTATCTTTGGACCAGTGGCGCGCGAACTGCGTGAAGACAAAGACTTCATGAAGATCGTGTCCCTGGCGCCCGAGGTTCTGTAAGAGGAGGATGACAAGATTATGAAGCTGCATGTGAAAGCAAAGGATCAGGTCATCGTCATCGCCGGCAAGGACAAGGGCAAGAAGGGCGCTGTCGTGACCGCTTTCCCCAAGACCGGTAAGGTCATCGTCGAAGGCGTCAACCTGGTGACCAAGCACCAGAAACCCCGTGGACAGGGGATGCCCGGCGGCATCATCCACAAGGAAGCCGCCATCGACGCCAGCAACGTGATGCTGGTGTGCAAGAAGTGCGGCAAGCCCGCCCGCTTTGGCTACAAGGTCAACGCCGACGGCAGCAAGACCCGCATCTGCAAGAAGTGCCACGAACAGATTGACTGATAGGAGGAAACGGTAATGGCTACCCGCATTAAGGAAAAATACCTGACCGAAGCCGTTCCTGCCCTGCAGCAGAAGTTCGGCTACAAGAACGTGATGCAGATCCCTCGCCTTGAGAAGATCGTCATCAACATGGGCCTGGGCGATTGCAAGGACAACGCCAAGGCTCTGGAAAACGCTGTTTCTGAACTGACCCAGATCGCCGGCCAGAAGCCCCAGGTCACCCAGGCCAAGAAGTCCATCGCCAACTTCAAGGTTCGCGAAGGCATGAACGTGGGCGCCAAGGTCACCCTGCGCGGCGAGCGCATGGAGCAGTTCATGGATAAGCTGGTCAACATCGCCCTGCCCCGCGTCCGCGACTTCCGCGGCGTGAGCACCAAGGCCTTCGACGGCCGCGGCAACTATGCCCTGGGCATCCGTGAGCAGCTGCTCTTCCCTGAAATCGAGTACGACAAGGTGGAGAAGATCCGCGGTATGGAAATGATCTTCGTCACCACCGCCAAGACCGACGAGGAAGCCCAGGAGCTGCTTCGCCTGCTCGGCATGCCCTTTGAACATTAAGCGAGGAGGAGACAAAAATGGCAAAACTCAGCATGAAACTCAAGCAGCAGCGTGAGCCGAAGTTCTCCACCCGCGCTTACACCCGCTGCCGTCTGTGCGGTCGTCCGCACAGCGTACTGCGCCGGTATGGCATCTGCCGTATCTGCTTCCGCGAGCTGGCTTACAAGGGCCAGATTCCCGGTGTGCGCAAGGCGAGCTGGTAAGAAGGAGGTACAACAGTATGATCATGAACGATCCTATTGCCGATATGCTTACCCGTATCCGCAATGCGCAAGTCGCCCGTCATGACAGCGTGACGATGCCCGCTTCCAACACCAAGAAGGCCATTGCCAAGATCCTGCTGGACGAAGGCTACATCAAGGCTTATGACGTGATCGACGACGGTCTGCAGGGCCAGATCAAAGTGACCCTGAAGTACGTCAACGGCAAGTCCACCCCCGTGATCGCCGGCCTCAAGCGCATCAGCAAGCCTGGTCTGCGCGTGTACGCCCGCTGCGAAGAGCTGCCCAAGGTCCTGGGCGGCCTGGGCGTGGCCATCATCAGCACCTCCAAGGGTCTGATGACCGATCGCGCCGCCCGCAAGGAAAACCTTGGCGGCGAAGTTCTCTGCTACATCTGGTAATCCATCACGCTTAGGAGGTAAAGAAAATGTCTCGAATCGGTAAACTTCCGATTACGGTGCCCGCTGGCGTGACGGTTACGGTGGACGAAAACAATTTCGTCACCGTCAAGGGCCCCAAGGGCACCTTGACCCAGCAGGTGAACCCCATCATCAAGATCAATCAGGAAGGCCACGTGCTGACCCTGACCCGTCCCTCTGACGCCAAGCCCCACAAGGCCATGCACGGCCTGTATCGGGCCCTGGTGGCCAACATGGTGCACGGCGTGACCGAAGGCTTCTCCAAGACCTTGGAGATGGTCGGTACCGGTTACCGCGCTCAGGTGGACAACAATGTGTTGACCATCAACATCGGCTTCTCTCACCCCGTGGTCCTCAACGCCCCCGAAGGCATCACCTTCGAGTGCCCCGTGCAGACCAAGATCGTGGTGAAGGGCGCCAATAAGCAGGTCGTCGGCAACCTTGCCGCGGATATCCGTGCCATCCGTCCTCCCGAGCCTTATCTGGGCAAGGGCATCAAGTACGAGAACGAGCACATCCGCCGCAAGGAAGGCAAGAGCGGCAAGTAAGGAAAGGAGTGACTGCAAATGTTCAAAAAGCGTGACCGTAACGAAGTGCGCGTCATCCGCCACGCCCGCGTCCGCAAGAAGATCAGCGGCACCCCTGATATGCCGCGTCTGTGCGTGTATCGCAGCAATAAATACATCTACGCTCAGGTCATTGACGACACCAAGGGCATCACCCTGGTGCAGGCTTCCTCTCTGGATCCGGCCCTGAAGGGTCAGCTGGAAGAGGTTGACAAGTCCGGCGAAGCCAAGCTGGTTGGCAAGCTCATCGGCGAGCGCGCCAAGAACGCTGGCATCAGCACGGTGGTCTTCGACCGCGGCGGCTACGTTTACACTGGTCGCGTGGCGGCTCTGGCTGCCGGCGCCCGTGAAGCGGGCCTTGAATTCTAAGAAGGAGGCAGCACGCAAATGCAACGCAGAGAACGTGAACGCCGCGAAGAGCCCCAGAGCGAATTTAAGGAAAGACTGGTTGCTGTCAACCGCGTTTCCAAGACCGTTAAGGGCGGCCGCAACATGCGCTTTGTGGCGCTGGTCGTGGTCGGCGATGAAAAGGGCCGCGTGGGCGTTGGCATGGGCAAGGCCAAGGAAGTGCCCGAAGCCATCCGCAAGGCCAATGAAGACGGCAAGAAGCATCTGGTGAACGTGCCCATCGCGGGTACCACCATTCCCCATCCCATTGAGGGCTACTACGGCACGGCCAAGGTCGTGCTCCTTCCCGCCGAGGAAGGCGCTGGCGTCATCGCCGGCGGCGCCGCCCGTCCCGTGCTGGAGCTGGCCGGTATCAAGGATATCCGCACCAAGAGCTTTGGCACCAACAACAAGATCAACACCGTGAAGGCCACCATCGAGGGCCTGAAGCTGCTGCGCAGCGCCGAGCAGGTTGCTGCCATGCGCGGCAAGACGGTGGAAGAGATTCTGGGCTAAGGAGGAGACGTACAATGAAACTTAAGGTTACTTTGGTCAAGTCTCCTATCGCCAGCCTGCAGAAGCACATCGATACCGTCAAAGCCCTGGGCCTGCACAAGATCGGCCAGACCGTGATCAAGGAAGACAATCCCTGCATCCGCGGCCAGATCTTCACTGTCAAGCACATGGTCAAGGTAGAAGAAATCAACGAATAAGGAGGCCAACCTCATGAAATTGCACGAGTTGCAGCCGGCTATCGGCTCTACGACTGCTCCGAAGCGCCTTGGTCGAGGCGTAGGATCTGGTCTTGGCAAGACCTCCGGCAAGGGCCACAAGGGCGCCAAGGCGCGCTCCGGCGGCGGCAAGCGTCCGGGATTTGAGGGCGGCCAGATGCCTCTGACCCGCCGCATCCCCAAGCGCGGCTTTACCAACATCTATGCCAAGGAATACGCGACTGTCAACGTGGGCAGCCTGGAAATCTTTGAGGATGGCACCGTGGTCAACGTCCTGCTTCTCAAGGAAGCTGGGCTGGTCAAGCAGGTGAAGGACGGCGTCAAGATCCTGGGCGGCGGCGAGCTGACCAAGAAACTGACTGTCCAGGTGGAGAAATTCACCCAGTCCGCAAAAGAAAAGATCGAGGCCGTCGGCGGGAAAGCCGAGGTGATCTGACATGTGGGAAACGCTGCGTAACGCATGGAAGGTCGAAGAGCTTCGCAAGAAGCTGATCTACACCTTCCTGATGCTGCTGCTGTTCCGTCTGCTGGGCGTGATCCCGGTGGCCGGTATCAACGCGGCTGTTGTTCAGCAGGTGGCCAGCCAGTATGATATGCTGGGTCTGGTGAACATGATGACGGGTAACTCCTTCAGCCAGATGACAATCATGGCTATGGGTATCACCCCCTACATCAACAGCAGCATTATTATGCAGCTGCTGACCGTCTCCATCCCGGCCCTGGAACGCATGGCCAAGGATGAGGGCGAGGAAGGCAAGCAGAAGATCAACCGCATCACCCGCTACGTGACGGTTATCCTGGCCGCTTTGCAGGCCATCGGCATCATCGCCGGTCTGCAGCGCAGCGGCAACGTGCTCTATCCTGAGTACAACAACTTCTTTGGTTACATCACCATCGGCCTGATCATGGCCGGCGGCACCGCCCTGGCCATGTGGATCGGTGAGCGCATCACCAAGAACGGCATCGGCAACGGCGTCAGCCTCCTGATCTTCGCCGGTATCATCAGTAACCTGTTCAACGGTATTGTCCTGGCTCTGACTGATACCCTGGGCATTACCAGCTACGGCTCCAACGTGTGGCAGCTGCTCACCATCCTGATCAGCGCGTTCATCGTTATCGTTCTGGTCACCTTTGTGGATCTGGGCGAGCGCCGCATCCCGGTGCAGTATGCCAAGCGCGTGGTCAATCGCCGCGTGTATGGCGGCCAGAGCACGCACATCCCGCTGAAGGTTCTCTCCGTGGGCGTGCTGCCTCTGATCTTCGCCTACTCCTTCCTGAGCTTCCCCGGCACGATCTTTGCCATGTTCGGCACCAGCAGCGGCGCTTATCAGTGGTGGGCCAAGAATATGTCCTCCACCAGCCCCCTGTACATGATCGTGTGCGCGCTGCTCATCATTGCTTTCTCTTACTTCTACACCAGCATCACCTTCAATCCCCGCGAGATCGCGGAGAATGTGCAGAAGCAGGGCGGTAACGTCCGCGGCCTGCGTCCCGGCAAGAATACGGTGGACTTCCTCCAGCGCACTTCCAACCGCCTGACGCTGTTCGCGGCTCTGTTCCTGGCCATTCTGGCCACCCTGCCCAACCTCCTGTTCGCCGCCTTCGGTGTGAGCCTGCCCTTTGCCGCGTCTTCTATCCTGATCGCGGTCAGCGTGGCCATCGAAACCGTGCGCCAGGTGGAGGCCCAGCTGGTCATGCGTCACTACAAGGGATTCCTTTGATCCTGCGTACGCGACAATCATACAAAATCCCACCTCCTGTCCCTGTGGACAGGGGATGGGATTTTGCGCTACTTATTATATAGGAAAAAACAGGACAAGGAAAGGACATGGAATCCTTCTGTTTCATCCCGAGCGCAGGGCGTGAGGGCTCGCAGCGCCAGATGCGCAGCATCGCTTTAGCAGGCGCGTCTGACAAGTCCGTTACCTCTCCCACGGACGCGAAAAACACTAAACATCGCCAATCCAACAAACGGAATAAAAACTGCCCTTTTCGGTTCCTTTTCGGGCGTAGCGTCTGCCGTAGGCAGACTGAGGATGAGCGATTCCGTGAATCGCCATCCGAAACCCGCGCTTGCCGCAGGCAGTAGCGCGGGGCGTATCAGCGAAAAGGAACGCCTCCGTCGTACCCTTCCCCCGTAGCCCCTCGTATACGTTAGAAAGGAGACCGATTTATGAATATCGTATTTCTTGGCCCTCCCGGCGCCGGTAAAGGCACCCATGCCCAGCGCCTGATGAAGGAACTGAACATCCCGCAGATCTCCACCGGCGATATGTTCCGCCGCGCCATCAAGGAGCAGACTCCCACCGGCCTGGATGCCAAGCGCTATATGGACGCCGGCGAGCTGGTGCCCGATGAGGTGGTGGTGGCCATGGTCAAGGAACGCCTGGCTGAGCCCGACTGCCAGAATGGCTACATCCTGGACGGCTTCCCCCGCACCGTGGCCCAGGCCGAAGCCCTGGATACCATCGCCCATATCGACGTGGCCCTGAACATCGACGTGCCCGACGAGATCATCATTGATCGCCTCAGCGGCCGCCGGGTGTGCACCGCCTGCGGCGGCACCTATCACGTGAGCATGCTGGGCGCCTCCACCAAGTGCCCCGCCTGCGGCGCCGAATTGATCCAGCGCGACGACGATAAGCCCGCCACCGTCAAGAACCGCCTGGACGTGTACCAGGAAAAAACCGCTCCCCTCATCAACTATTATGAAAAGAAGGGCGTCCTGTCCACCGCCAAATGCGTCGGCGGCACCGTGGATGAAAACTACGCGCTGGTCAAGGCGGCCCTGAACGCGAAGGCGTAATATGATCACCCTGAAAAACGACACCCAACTGGCCAAGATGCGGTCCGCCGGCCACCTGCTCTACGACGTGCTGTGCGCGGCGCGGGAGTTTATCGCGCCCGGCATCACCACCATGGACATCAACAACTTTGTGGATGAAAAGATCCGCAAGGGCCGCGGCATCCCCACCGAGCTGGGCTACTGCGGCTATCCCGCCTCGATCTGCGCGTCTATTGACGATGAGGTGGTGCACGGCATCCCCTCCAAGCACGTGCGGGTGGAGGAGGGCAGCATCATCTCCATCGACGTAACCCTGGCCCTGGATGGCTGGCAGGCCGACAGCTGCTTCACCGCGCCGGTGGGGGAGATCAGCGAGGATAAAAAACAGCTGATCCGCGTCACCGAGGAATGCTTCTGGAAGGGAGCCCGCATGGCGGTGGACGGCAACCGCATCGGCGACGTGAGCGCCGCCGTGCAGCAGCATGCCGAGGCCCACGGCTACGGCGTGGTGCGGGATCTGACCGGCCACGGCATCGGCAAGGAGATGCACGAGGATCCCTCCGTGCCCAACTTTGGCACCCCAGGCCGCGGCGTGCGCATCCGCCGGGGCATGACCTTTTGCGTGGAGCCCATGATCGCCATGGGCCACTGGAAGGTGCATCAGCTGGCCGACGGCTGGACCATCGTGACCAACGACCACAAGCCCGCCGCCCATTACGAGCACACCCTGGCCATCACAAACGGCCTGCCGGAGCTGCTCACCTACCCCGGATTCAGCTGGGATAGGCTGCCGAAAGGAGAAAATAACATTTGAAGCCAAAAATATTTGAAGGAAATGTTGTTTTTTCAAAAAAAGGGCGTGACAAAGGGTACCCTTTTGTGGTATTATATTCTGTGGACGACGATTTTGTGCTCATCGCCGACGGGAAACGCCGCAAGGTGGAGAACCCCAAGCGCAAACGGCGCAAGCATCTGTCCGCGACGCCGCATGCGGCGCCCGAAATCCTCTCGCTTTATGCTATGAACCGCCTGAAGGACAGCGACCTGAGAAAGGCGCTGGCTCCCTTCTATGCGAGCGAGGCTGCGCCCGCAGGTCCGGCCGGATCATCTTCCCAATTAAAGCGTGAAGATCAGCAAGGTGAAATGCGAACTGAACAGAACTGAAGGAGGGTTCACCGGTTTGTCCAAAAACGATGTCATTGAAATGGAAGGCAAGATCGTAGAGGCATTGCCTAATGCCATGTTCCTGGTGGAGTTGCCCAACGGGCATCGCATCATGTCCCACATTTCAGGCAAAATGCGCATGAACTTCATCCGCATCTATCCTGGCGACAAGGTCAAGGTGGAATTGTCTCCCTATGATCTGACCAGAGGCCGCATCACCTGGCGCAGCAAAGCATAACCCCAACCCCTACAAGACTCAAGGAGGATTTCCCAATGAAGGTTCGTCCGTCTGTTAAGCCCATTTGTGAAAAGTGCAAGATCATCAAGCGCAAGGGCCATGTGATGGTCATCTGCGAGAATCCCAAGCACAAGCAGAAGCAGGGCTAAGGTAACAGGGGATAGGATTCCCCACATAATCGTATCTATTGATGGTTTTCTGTGACGTGGGCGGCTGCCCAAGGGATCAAACCCAAGGGACCATGCACAGCTACCATACACTTCCGGGGTCTTTCCCACCCGGTCCCACGGTTCCATGAACCGATAACATTTGGAGGTGTAACCTACACATGGCACGTATTGCGGGCGTTGACCTGCCCAGAGAGAAGCGCGTGGAAATCGGTCTGACCTACATCTATGGCATCGGCCTGACCACTTCCCAGCAGATTATCGCCGAGACCGGCATCAATCCTGATACCCGCGTCAAGGATCTCTCCGAAACTGAAATCAGCAAACTGCGTGAGTATATCGAGCATCACCTGAAGGTGGAAGGCGATCTGCGCCGTGACGTTTCGCTCAATATCAAGCGCCTTATGGAAATCGGCAGCTATCGCGGCGTGCGTCATCGCCGTGGCCTGCCTGTTCGCGGCCAGAACACCAAGCAGAATGCGCGTACCCGCAAGGGCCCCAAGAAGCAGGTTGCTGGCAAGAAGAAGGCTACCAAGTAAGCTGAAAGTAGATGCCCCATTGAGGGGCGCGGAGGGAATATAAATGGCACCCAAACAACAGAAAGCGAAAAAGATTTCCCGCAAGCGCCGTGAAAAGAAGCTCGTGGAGCGCGGCGTTGCGCATATCAGTTCTTCCTTTAACAACACCATCGTGACCATCACCGACGTGAACGGCAATGCCCTGTCCTGGGCTTCCGCCGGCGGCATGGGCTTCCGCGGCAACAAGAAGAGCACGCCCTTTGCTGCTCAGATGGCCGCCGAAACCGCTGCCAAGGCCTCTACCGAGTTTGGCCTTAAGACCGTCGATGTGTTTGTCAAGGGTCCCGGTTCCGGCCGTGAAGCCGCCATCCGTTCCCTGCAGGCCGCCGGTCTCGAAGTTACCATGATCAAGGACGTGACCCCCATCCCCCACAACGGATGCCGTCCGCCCAAGCGCCGTCGCGTGTAATTGAAGGAGGAATTTATCAATGGCTATCAATAAGCAGCCGATCGCCCGGAAATGCCGGAGCTTTGATATTTCTCCAGCGGTCATGGGCTACGCGAATAAGAAATCTACCCGCAATCCCGGCGGCAACCGCCGTCGCAAGGTGTCCGAATACGGCGCCCAGCTGCAGGAAAAGCAGAAGGTGAAGTTCGTATACGGCGTCCTGGAAAAGCAGTTCTACAACTATTACCTGAAGGCCTCCAACATGAAGGGCCCCACCGGCGACAACATGCTGCAGCTGCTGGAGCTGCGCCTGGACAACGTCGTCTATCGCCTGGGCCTGGCCAAGACCCGCCGCATGGCGCGCCAGGTCGTGAGCCACGGCCACATCCGCGTGAACGGCCAGAAGGTGGACATCCCCTCCTACTCCGTGAAGGTGGGCGACGTCATCACCCTGCGTCCCCGTTCCGCGCAGAGCGAAATGTTCAAAGGCCTGCGGGAAGGCACCACCGTGCTGACTCCCAAGTGGCTGAGCTTCGATGCGCAGAATTTGACTGGTACCGTTAACGAGCTTCCCACCCGTGCAGACATCGATTTCGAGCTGCAGGAGAACATGATCGTTGAATTCTACTCCCGTTAAAAGAGCGTCGCGTAGCTTTGCAGCAAACCTAACGACGATTTCCAATAATAGGAGGGAGAAACGCCGTGATCGCAGAAATCGAAAAAGCGCACATCGAGTGTCAGGAGGTTGCCGACAACAACACCTATGGCCGTTTTGCGATCGAGCCGCTTGAACGTGGTTTCGGCCACACGCTGGGAAACGCGCTTCGCCGCGTGCTGCTCAACAGCCTGCCCGGCGCGGCCGTCACCAGCGTTCGTATCGACGGCGTTCAGCATGAGTTTTCCACCGTTCCGGGCGTCAAGGAGGACGTGACGGAGATCATCCTGAACTTCAAGGAGCTCTCCGTGCGCATGTACTCCGATCAGCCCAAAACGCTGGAGCTGAACGCGGTCGGTCCCTGCGAAGTGACCGCGGGTGACATTCAGGCCGACGATGAAGTGGATATCATCAATCCCGACCTGCACATCGCCACCCTGGGAGACGGCGCCAAACTGCACATCTGGTTTACCATCGATATCGGGCGCGGCTATGTGTCCGCCGATAAGAACAAGACCCCCCAGATGCCCATTGGCGTGATCCCGGTCGATTCGATCTATACGCCCATCCGCAAGGTTAATTATACAGTCGAGGATACCCGCGTGGGTCAAGTGACCGACTACGACAAGCTGACGCTTGAAGTATGGTCCAACGGCTCCGTGCTGCCTGACGAGGCCATCAGCATGGCCGCCAAGATCCTGCGCGATCAGCTGGAGATGTTCGTGGGTCTGACGGATCAGACCATGCCCATTTCCTTCCCCGATCCTGAGGACGACAAGAAGGAAAAGGTGCTGGAGATGACCATCGAAGAACTGGATCTGTCCGTCCGTGCCTACAACTGCCTCAAGCGCGCCGGTATCAACACCGTCGCCGAGCTGGTGCAGCGCAACCAGGAAGACATGATGAAGGTTCGCAACCTGGGCAAGAAGAGCCTCGAAGAAGTTGAACAAAAGCTGCTGGCGTTGGGCCTGAGCCTGCGCCCGTCTGATGACTAACGTTTCCGCCCTGAACGGGCGTTAAGGAGGAAACCCCAATGGCAACGCAACGTAAGCTGGGCCGCACGGCCGATCAGCGCAAGGCGCTGCTGCGCAACCAGGTGACCAACCTGCTTTGGTACGGCCGCATCGAAACCACCGAAGCCCGCGCCAAGGAAGTTCGCAGCGTAGCTGAAAAGATGATTACTCTGGCTGTCCGCGAGTATGACAAGACCGTGGACGTGCAGAAGAAGTTCCATAACGATAAGGGCCAGATCGTGGAAGAAACTGTCACCAACGATCTGCCCGAAAAGCTCCATGCCCGCCGCCTCATGATGGCCTATCTGTATGACCTGAAAGAGCAGAAGCAGGCTGAGGAGAGCAAGAGCGACTACAAGGCCCGCACCAAGGACAACAAGCATCCCGTGGTGGAGAAGCTGTTCCGTGAGTACGGCCCCAAGTATCGCGCCCGCAACACCGAAAAGGGCTGCGCCGGCGGCTATACCCGCATCTATAAGCTGGGTCCCCGCCGTGGCGACGCCGCTGAAATGGTGATCATCGAGTTGGTCTGATCGCCAACATCAAAACAGCGTCCTGAGTGATCAGGGCGCTGTTTTATTGCGGGGAGATAAACGGAAAAACAGATATTTGACGGGGAGGGGGAAACGTTCGAGGCCTCCGCGCCCGGGGCCTTCCGGCCCGCTCTACGCTGAAAGCCTGCCACCGGCAGCCTTTCCGGGCGCTTCGAGCCCTCTTGCTCTGCG
>CACZLE010000033.1:22087-28254 GCA_902781945.1 uncultured Eubacteriales bacterium
AGAAAATGAATTCATTCATTTTCTGGTCTGTCCAGCGGTTTTTCGCTGTGCGCCGTGCAGCACAGCACGCCAGCGAAGCTGGCTGCCCGGAAGCGGTGGGCTTCGTTATCCAAGCAACTCCGGAAAGCTGCTGGTTATCGAAGCCAAGCAGCATCCGCCACTGCCGGGGTCTGGGGTGGGGCTCCCACCCCAGTGGGGTATGGGGGCTTGGAGCGCTCGAAAAATGATCCTGTGGATCATTTTTAGCGGAAAGCGGGCCGGAAGGCCCCGGAAAAGCCCCATCGGAACCCCGTCAAATTTCTGTTTTTGTGTAGCATTCTAATCAGGTATCAGTATCACTCGTGCAGCTCCAGCGGCAGATCGTCCGGGTCGCGGAAGAAGGTCATGGGCTTTCCGGTAAAGGTGTCCTGCCGGATGGGCTCGCAGGGGATGCCCAGCGCCTCCAGCTCCCGCACGGTGTCGGCCACGCTGCCCACCCGGAAGGCCAGGTGGCGCAGGCCGCAGGCCTCGGGATTCGTGACGCGGGCGGGCGGATTCTGCGGCGCGAAGATCTCCAGTTCGGTATCCGGGCCCAGGGCCAGGTCCAGCTTCCAGTCATTTTTCTCCGGGCGATAGTTTTCCCGGATGACGGGAAGGCCCAGCTTTTCCACATAAAAGGCCCGGGAGGCGGCGTAATCGGACACGATGATGGCCACGTGGTGGATGGCGTTCAACTGCATAGACAACCTCTCACAGCTTTAATTGCATGAAATTGGGATTGTGCGCAAACCCGCTGTCGGCGTACAGGGGAACGCCCATATCCGACGCGGTGATCTGGGCCACGCCGCAGCCTGCCTGCCGGGCAGCGTCCAGCACCAGGCCCAGGAGATGGCGGGCAATGCCCCGGCGGCGGTAGGCGGGATCGGTGTACATACTGGAAATCAGGGCGATTCGCCCGGTGGGACAGCCGAAGTAGGGCGGCTTTTCCACAAAGGAGGCCGCGCCGGTGCCCACGACACGCTCCCCGTCCAGCGCCAGGAAGGCGACAAAGCTGCCATCTGACAGATGGCGGTCATAGTAGTCCCGCAGGGCAGGCGCCAAGTCGATCTGTTCCTTCGCCCCTTCCTCCCGCAGTTGACGGATGCGCAGGGCGATGAAGGCGGGCAGATCGTCATTTTTTAGCGGGCGATAGGTGATCATGGCCGTTACTGCCCGGTATAGGGCGCGTAGGGGATCTGCACGAACCAGCCGTCCACCACACGGAAGCGCGGGTCCAGGCCGTCAAATTTATCCCGACCCGCCGTCAGGTTGGCCAGGATCTGCGCCACGGCCTCCGCCATGCCTGCGGCGTCCTGCTTGACGGTGCCCGCCATGCGTCCGGCATGGATCAATTCCCGGGCTTCCGCCACGGCGTCCACGCCGAACACGGGGATGGCCCGGTCCCCGGCGTCGCCGGTGTTATAACCAGCTTCGGCCAGGGCATTGATGGCCCCCACGGCCATATCGTCGTTGTTGCAGATCACCAGCTCCACCATGTTGCCGTTTTCCTCGTTATAGTGGCTCAGGATGGTTTGCATATAGGCGTAGGAGGCCACGTTGGACCAGGTGCCGTTGCGGTCCACCAGGTATTTGTCCCCGTTGGTTTCGTCATAGAACCGCAGGGCAGGCTTGCCCGCGGCGGTCAGCAGCTCGTCCGCCACCTCCTGGGCATAGCGGGTGCGCAGGATGGCTTCCTGGTTGGCCTCCTCGCCCTTGAACAGCACATAGCTGATCTCCCCGTCGCCGTTCAGGTCGGCCTCGTCGTAGTGCGCCAGCAGATATTCGCCGATCATCTGGCCCTCCAGGCGGCCCGCCTCCTCAAAATCGGTACCCACAAAGGCGCTTTTGCCATAGCTGAGGAACAGGGCCGCGGCCTCGTCGTTATCCAGCGATACGGCGCGGTTAAAGAACACCACGGGCCTGTCCTGGGCCCGGGCGCTTTCCAGCAGATTCAGGGCGGCATCCATATCGCCGGACTCCACCAGGTTGACGGCCACGGCGTCCGCGCCGGTGAACAGCACGCGGGTCACGTCATCGATCTGGGTGGCGCGCACGCCGTTCTCGTCCATATCCGTCGCCGCCATGCCCCGCTCCGCCAGGGCGGCGTCCAGCGCGGCCCGCACGTCGGTCAGATATACGTCGCCAAAGGTATACCAGGATGCGTAGACCTGGCTTTCCGCCTGGGCGGCGGTCAGGCTCCCCGCCATCAGCAGGGTCAATATCAGGATCAGCAGTTTTTTCATGGGTCGGTCTCCTTAAAAGCGGACATGCCGCTAAAATGAAAATGATTGCATCTATTATAACAGGAAGCAACTCCCTTTGACAAGCGCATTCTTGCGGCAATAATCGGGCGGGCAGGGAGGTTTCCCCAGCCGCGGTTGTGTGCTATAATAGGACCATCAAAAAGCAAGGAGACTGCCATGCCCACCATTCGAGAAGCATTGCGCCGCGCCGCCGCGCGTCTGACGGCAGCGGGCGTGCCCGAGGCCCTGAACGATGCCGCGCTGCTGCTGTCCCATGTGACGGGGGAGCCGCCCCTGAACCTGCGGGCGGACGGCAGCCGGGAGCTGCCCGCCAAGGACGCGGCGGCCTTTGAAGCCCTGGTGGACCGGCGGGCGGGGCGGGAGCCCCTGCAATACATCCTGGGAGAAGCGCCCTTCATGGGCCTGCTGCTCAAAACCGCCCCCGGGGTGCTGATCCCCCGCTTCGACACCGAGGCCCTCTGCCAGCAGGCCCTGGACCGCATGACGGGGGACGAGCGCGTGCTGGACCTGTGCACGGGCACGGGCGCCCTGGCGGTGGCCATCGGGAAGTATTTTCCCCGGGCCCGGGTTTTTGCCGGGGATATCAGCCCCCGGGCGGTGGAGCTGGCCCGGGAGAACGCCGTCCGCTGCGGCGCCCAGGTGGACGCGCGGCTGGGGGACCTGTTCGCGCCCTTTGGCGGGGACGCTTTTGATATCATCGTCAGCAACCCGCCCTACATCCCCACCGGCGACCTGGCGGGCTTGCAGGAGGAAGTAAAAAAGGAGCCCGCCCTGGCCCTGGACGGCGGCCCGGACGGACTGGCCCTTTATCGCCGCATCGCCGCGGAGGCCCCCGCCCATCTGGCCCCCGGCGGCTGGCTGCTGCTGGAGATCGGGAGCGGCCAGGCGGCGGACGTCAGCGGCCTGCTGGCGGCGAATTTTGAAGAAATCAGCGTGTACAGCGACCTGAACGGCCTGGACCGCGTGGTGGCAGGGAGGAAAAAATAATGGGCTATGTCAGCGAGATCCGCAGAAAAATCGGCCACGATCCTTTGCTGATCGTGGGCGCCAGCGTCATCGTGACGGACGAAAGGGGCCGCGTGCTGCTGCAGCACCGGGCGGATAACGGCCTGTGGGGCTATCACGGCGGCTGCGTGGAGCTGGCGGAAAACACCGAGGACGCCGCCCGCCGGGAGCTGCTGGAGGAAACCGGCCTGACCGCCGGGAAAATGTCCCTTTTCGGCGTGTTCAGCGGCCCCGAAATGCGCTACACCTACCCCAACGGCGACCGGGCCAGCGTGGTGGACATCGTGTACCTGTGCGATGATTATTCCGGCGAAATTCGCCCGCAGCCGGAGGAAGTCACCGAGCTGCGCTGGTTCGCCCCGGCGGACATCCCCGCGGACGATCAGCTGTCCCCGCCCAATATCCCGGCGCTCAGGCTGTGGCAAAGGAGCCAGCGATGATCAAAGGTCTGTTTTTCGATTTTGACGGCGTGCTGACCCTGGAAAAGCACGGCACACCCACCATGGTTTCCTACATCGCCCGGGAAACCGGCCTGCCCCTGCCCGTGATCGAGGGCGCATACAGAAAATACAACCGGGATCTGCTGTACGGGAACATCACCCACCGGGATATGTGGCGGCCCTTCTGTGATGAAATCGGGCAGAACGTGCCCTACGAAGTGCTGGAAAGCTCCTTTTTGAACGCTACCCTGGACCCTCGGATGATCCGCTATATCCGGGAGAAAAAAGGCCAATACCTCATCGGCATGATCACGGATAACAAGGCGGACCGGATCAACGCCATCCTGGAAAAAACCGTACTCAAAGGGCTGTTTGACGTCGTCGTTATCTCGGCCAACGTGCACAGCCGCAAAACCGAAAAGCTCATCTTTGAAGAAGCCTTGAAGCAATCCGGCCTGGGCGCGGAGGAATGCGTCTTTATCGATAATACCCCCGCCAACCTGGCGGTTCCCGCCGAAATGGGGTTCAAAACCATTTATTTTGACGATGATAAGCGGGAATATGAGAGGTTGATATTTTAAGAAAAAAGCGCCCTTGAAAGGCGCTTTTTTATACGTGCAGCTGTTGTTTCAACGCTTCCTGCAACACCTGAGAAAAATTGATATTGTTCTCCAGCGCCATGGCGTTCAACCATGCGGGAAGGGTCACGGTGCGATTGACCGCTTTGCTGACCTGCGCCATACGCACGGAGGGCATATACACATCCACCAATACCGCGCATTCATTTGCTTCCAGTTTGATTTCGTTCAAAGGCGTGGGTGCGGGAATGGGTTCGTTATCCTCTTCCATGCCGCAAAGCACGGCGCCCAGCAATTCACGGGCGGACAGCAGCGCGTCGTCGTCATTTTCGCCGCTTGTCGCGCAGCCCAAATCCGGAAAAACAACGGCAATTTCTTGATCCGGTTCATAGGTGAACACGGCGGGATAGAAATACCGATCAACCTTTTTCATTGCATTGCACCTCTTTTTTTACTATTATTTGTGTTTTAGCTATTAATATCATTCAAATGCAAAATATCTCTTTCGCTGCTGCCATAAGTAGTGGGCGGGTCATCTGAATCGCAATCCTGATTGTTTTTCTATGCTGTCCAGCGTCTTCCGAGGAATATCCTTGTCCGGATCCTTGACCGTCGTGCGTCCTGGCTTGGTGGGGTGCTTAAACTGATGATGGCTGCCAACCACATTGACTTCATACCAGCCATCTTCCAACAACTTCTGGATCACTTCACGGGATGAATACGATTTCAAGCATTTGGCCTCCTTTCTGTCCCGCTTCCGGGGCAAAGCCACTATAACAAATATAATTATATTTGTCAACTCTTTTTAAATAAGCGCTTCTTTTTAAAAGCTATTCTTTGGACAAACCAAAATCCCGGTTGCCCCTGAGCCCAATTCATGCTATAATAAAATTACCAAATTGCAAAAGGAGTGGATTCCCATGGCTAAAGTATTGGTAGAAACTTCCGCGCGTCATGTGCATGTAACTGAAAAGGATCTGGAGACCCTGTTCGGCAAGGGCTACCAGCTGACCAAAAAGAAGGACCTGAGCCAGCCCGGCCAGTATGCCTGCGCGGAGCGCGTGGACGTGGTGGGCGAAAAGAAGACCCTGAGCGGCGTGAGCATCCTGGGCCCCTGCCGCAAGGAAACCCAGGTGGAGCTGAGCCTCACCGACGCCCGCAGCATCGGCGTTAAGGCCCCCATCCGCGAGAGCGGCGACCTGGAAGGCAGCGGCTGCTGCAAGCTGGTTGGCCCCGCGGGCGAAGTGGTGCTGGAGAAGGGCGTCATCGCCGCCAAGCGTCACATCCATATGACCCCCGCCGACGCCGAGGAATTCGGCTGCAAGGATAAGGACATCGTGTCCGTCAAGATCGACAGCGACGGCCGCAGCCTGGTCTTCGGCGACGTGGTGGTGCGCGTCAGCCCCAGCTACGCCCTGGCCATGCACATCGATACCGACGAGAGCAACGCGGGCTGCGTGGCTCCCGGCACCTACGGCGAAGTGATCAAGTAATCCCATCGCAATCCTGCCTCCCGTGAAAGCGGGAGGCTTTTTTCATTGTACGCACAGCAAACGAAAAACAGAAATTTGACGGGGAAGGGAAACGACGAGGGCCTTCTCTTTCAGAGCCTGAAAGAGAAGCAGAAAGGGCAGTCTTTATGTTTGTTGGATTAGCGATGTCTACTGTTCCTCTCGCCCTTGGGAGAAGGAACGGTCTTGTCAGACGCGCCTACTAAAGCGATGCTTCGCATCTGGCGCTACGCGCCTCGGCGCTGCTGGACCTTTTTCTTGTATGGTTCGCCCCCTCACGCCCTGCGCTCGGGACGTAGATTTTACGCTTGCAAGGTGGGTTATCTGCGCTGCATCCCGAGCGCAAAGCGT
>CACZLE010000034.1 GCA_902781945.1 uncultured Eubacteriales bacterium
TGCCGTCTACGGCTTGCGGTTCGCTACACTTGGCGGTAGCCACCTGTGACAGGACTTTCACCTGCAAGAATTGTGCCATGCCCGGCACGCAAGAAAAGGGACGCAGTTTTTCGCTGCGTCCCTTTCCAAATAGCGCGGGATCACTCCATGGGTTTATGGTTTTCCTTGGAAAAATGGGCCTTGGCCATTTCCATCCAGGCGTCGTCGGGGCCATCGGCCTCGGTCATGCCAAAGAAGTAATGAGCCACATGGTATTCGGCGTCCCACATAACAGGCTTTAGCTGTTCCACCACCGCGTTGAGGGGCGCGGCATCGTAGGGCGTATGGCGCAAGGAGATGACGCCATTTTCGATGACGGCATAGAAGGCGTCCTTGCTGGGCTCGTCGGGACGGCGATAGGAAGCGCTGCCGGGGTTGAGCCACAGACCGTTTGCAAACTGCATGATCATCTGGCGGTGGGTGTGGCCGAAGATCATGCGCCGCTCCTGGCCGGGCCGGGTGGGGCCGATATAGTTTTCCGCCCAGTATTTGTCAAAGTGGTACTGGCTTTCGATGATCTCGTAGCGCGGGCCATACTGGTGCTGGATCATGTAGGCGATGCCATCCGCCTCAAAGCAGATGTGCTGCGGCAGGCCTTCCAGAAAGGCAACGTCGCTTTCGCCCATTATCTGGCAGTTGTAGTGCACCCAGGAATAGCGGTCCTTGGGCACATCGTGATAGCTGCCCTCCCGGTAGGTTTTGATCACCCGCTTGTCGTGGTTGCCGTACACGGCGTGGACGCCATGATCCCGGATCCAGCCGATGGCGGCCACGGGATCGGGGCCATAATCGGAATAGTCGCCGGCGGCGTAAATGGCGTCGGCGTCCTTTTCTTTTTCCCAGATGGCACGGATGCCCTGGGGGTTGGCGTGCAGATCGGATACGATCAACAGTTTCATACGCAGTTGCTCCGTTCATGAAAAATGGCCGCGCCATGGCGATGATGGCGCGGCGCTTGATTCTTTTGGATTACTTGCCGATCAGCTCGTTGAGCTCATCCAGCACGGGATCGATCAGGTAGGAGTTGGTGGCCACCCAATCCTTCCAGTTCTGCTCCACGTCGCCGTCCTGCAGCACGATGGCGGCGTATTCATCGGGATAGGTGAAGCCGATGCGGCTCATGGCGTCGGAGGAGTGCATCATCACGGTCCAGTCCACGGGCGCGATGCTCTTTTCGTCCGCCAGTTCGTTCTTGGTGATGTACAGCTGGGCCACGCGGTCACGGTATTCCTTCTTGTAGGCGGGGTTGATCAGGGTGAAGTCGTCGCTCATGATCACCAGGCGGTGATACACGGGATAGATGGAGGGATACTTGCTGCGGGCGCTCTGTCCCTCGGGATAATGGGAAACGATCTCGCCGTTCTCGTCGTAGTCCCAGTCCTCGCCCTTGAAGCCCATGCGGATCAGCATCTGGGCGTCGTCGGTGGCGGCGTAGTCCATCAGATCCATGTAGCGCTCAAATTCCTCGGTGGAGATATCGGGCTTGAACATGACATAGCCGGAGTAGTTGATCAGCTCGGTGCCATGATATTTGCCATCCTCGCCGATGACGGCGGCCACGTGCACCACGTCGTCAAACTCGGCGTTCAGGTTGGTCTTGACATAGTTGGCGGTCAGATCCATGAAGGAGGCCATGCCCTGCATGATGGTCATGCCCGCGATGCCGGCAATGTAGAAGTCCTCATTGGCCTCGGTGCCAGTGTAGGAATAGAACTCAGGCGCCAGCAGGCCCTCGTCGATGGCCTGGCGGTAGAGCTTGAGGCCGGTCAGCGTATCTTCGCTGGCGGGACCCCAATGGTACTTGCCGTCCTCGCCGATGTAGAACTCATTGGGCGTGTCCTGGCCGCCGGAATAGGCGTTGTTGGGCAGGGTGAACAGATAGTTGGCCCACAGGGGCTGCACGGCGATGGGGATCAGGCGCTCACCCACGTTGCCGGGATCCTTTTCCTTGAGCAGGCGGGCGAACTCCAGCAGCTCACTGGTCTTATAAGCGTCCTTGAGCTCGAAGCCCACGGCCTGGGCCCAGTCCTTGCGCAGATAGACGCTCATGTGTGTGACGATCTTCTCCGCGGGATAGTTGTTGGCGAAGATCGCGCGGGGGAACATGTAGGTGCCGCCGGCCTTTTCGGTCACGGCGTCGCCGATGGCGGTCATCTCGAAGGCCTTGGCGGCGTTGGGCCAGCGTTTCTTCCAATCATCCGGGAAGCGATAGATCAGGCCCTGCTCGAAGTAGTTCATCATCTCGCCGTTGTTGTACTGGTTGGCGATGACCACGTCGGGCATGTTCATGGCGTTGATCCAGATGCGGATGTTCTCCACGCCGTTCTCGTTGGAGAGGGAGATCATATCCCAGTCGAAGTTGAACTTGTCCTCAAAGTGCTTGGACAGCACGTCGCCGTTGTAGTCAACGGATTCGTTGACGTTGTAGGAGGCCACTTTGAAGGTCAGATGGGTGTCGTAATCCGCCAGAGCGGTCACGCCGGTGCCCAGCAGCATCATCGCGGCAAGCAGCAGAGCCAGGAGCTTTTTCATTGCATATTCCTCCCTTTCATGGATTATTTGGGACATAAGTGATATATATTTTATATCACGAAAACCTGCCGCGGCGATATGAACAATTTTATGCTTGGTTGGGACAAAATTATGTTTTTTCGGTTTTGTCCGTAGACAGAGGACCGGAAAGATGGGATAATAGGCAAAAGAATTGCCGGGAGGGATAGGAATGAGCATGCAGAACGCGAAAAAGCCGGGCCTGAGCCTGCGCGGACGCACCATGCTGTGCATCGGCGCGCTGATCGGCTTTGTGGTGCTGGTCACTCTGGTGTACGCGCTGACCTTCCGCGCCCTTCGCAGCGACCTGGTGACCCGCCGCTACAACGCCATGGCGGAGGAAATAGAAAGCAGTCTGGCGGACAGCGAGCGCCGCGCCCAGGAATTGACCACCGTGCTCAGCTATTCCACGGAGAACCAGAAGGCGCTGTACGCGCCCTATGTCTATGATCGCTTTCAGTATTTACAGGTGGCCCGGGACATGATCTATAACTTTAAAAACATGGACAATGCCATCACGTCCATCCTGCTGAGCGACGCTTCCGTCGGGCGCAAGATCTCTTTGCCCGATTCCTATACGGATTTTGAAATGGAAACCATCGCGGCCACCGATTTTGAGGCGGCGGGCTATATGCCGGTACGCTCCGCGCTGCACGCCGCGCCGGACGGATCGGCCCAGTTTTTGTATATGACCCGTTTCCGGGAGGTGCAGGGCCGTCCCGGCAGCAGCGGCAGCCAAAGCGGCGTCTGCGCCATACTGTATGACGCGGCCTCCTTTGCCGGGCTGGACGCCTTTCTGACGGCTGGCCGGCGGTGGGCGGTTTTGCGGAACAGCGCGGGGAGCTTTGTTTTAGGCGCCGGTCAGGCGGCGCTTCCTCCCGCCCAGGAGCAGCCCATCACCCAGCTGAACATAGGGGAAACAGCTTACTATGGTTTTTCCTTTGAAGCGAAGGCCGCGGGCTGGCAGATCACCTGCTATTTTCCCCAGGAGGAGCTGCTGGCGGACCCCTCCGACGGCATCATGGGCCGCCTTGCCCTGGTGATCGCCCTGGCGGCGCTGGCCGCCATCGGCACGGTGCTGGCCAATCTGCTGTTTGTGGCCCGCAATATCCATACGCTGTCCGCCTCGGTGGCCGGTATCCCGGAGAAGCGCGGCAGCCGGGCCGCCGCGGCAGGGCTGCCGGAAATGCAGGGGCTGGCCGACCAGGTCAACGATATGCTGGCGCGCATCGACCAGGCAAACACGGCCAGCGCGGAGGCGCATCAGAAGGTTTACGAGGCCACCCTGGCCAAGCAATCCGCCCAGATGGCTTTTTACCGCAGCCAGATCGATCCGCATTTCCTCTTTAATACCCTGGAATGCATGCGCAGCATGGCCCAGCATTACGGCGTGCCGCCCTTGGAGGAAATGATCGGCTCCACCAACCAGCTGCTGCGCTACTCCCTGCACGCGCCCTTCATCGTCACGCTGCGGGAGGAGCTGGAGGCGGCGTCCGCGTACATGCGGGTGATGAACCAGCGCACCATGGAACGCTACCAATATGATCTGCGCGTAGAGGAAGGGCTCTTGCAGCGCCCGGTGCTGTCCATGCTGCTCCAACCGCTGATGGAAAACGCCGTCCGCCACGGCGCGCGGCATATGGGCAAAAGGCAGTTTGTGCTGACGCTGGAAGTGACCGCCGACGCCAATAATGAGGATACGGTGCTGCGGCTGACGGATAACGGCTGCGGCATACCGCCCGAAATGGTGGATCAATTGAACGCGGACATCACAGAGGATCATGATGGCTTCGGAGAAAGCATCGGCGTGCGCAACCTGCGCCGCCGCCTGGCCGCCACCGACAGCCGCTGCAGCCTGCGCTTTGCATCGCGGCAGGATGAATATACCACCGTCACCGTGCGGCTTCCGCGCACGCTGGCATTGCCTGAGGTATAACGCGGGTCCCTCCCTCTCTCCCACCGCAACGAACATAAGAAAGTCCGATTTTGGGTTAAATCTGTCCATTTATTGACCAGAACGATCCATGTTATGATATGCATGACAGAAAATACAGATCCTACGAGAGGCTGGCATACAAGCGGAACGGAGGGATGATCGTGCAAAAAAGCAAAACAGCACCTGTAAACAACCTGCGGCCCGGCGGCAGACGCCTGGGCCTTTGGGCTACGCTGGTCAAATATCGGGCCATCTATATCCTGCTGCTGCCGGGCCTGATCTGGTATCTGATGTTCGCGGTGGCCCCGCTGTTCGGCCTGCAATTGGCCTTCAAGACCTACCGGGCCAACCTGGGCATCTGGGGCAGCCCCTGGGCGGGCACCCGGAACTTTGACCGCATGTTCAAAAACCCGGAGTTCGCCAACGCCATCCGCCAGACGCTATTGATCAACGTGCTGCGCCTGCTGGTCACCTTCCCCTTCCCGGTGATCATGGCCGTGTTCTTTAATGAAATGCGCTTCAAGCGGGCCAAGAACCCCCTGCAGGTCACTTTCACCCTGCCCCACTTCCTCAGCTGGGTGGTGGTGGCCAGTATCTTCAACAACCTGCTGTCCTCCGACGGCTTTGTCAATAACCTGATCGTTGCCCTGGGCGGGGCACGGGTCAAGATCGTCGGCAACTCCAGCGTCTTTTTGCCGCTTTTGTACTTTACCGATATTTGGCGCTCGGCGGGCTGGAGCATGATCGTGTATCTGGCCGCCATCACGGATATCGATATGGAGCAGTACGAGGCGGCGGAGATCGACGGCGCTTCCCGCTGGCAGATGATCACCCACGTGACCCTGCCCAGCATCAGCAACACCATCGTCATCATGTTCATCCTGGCGGCGGGCAACATCATGACCGCGGGCTTCAACCAGGTGTTCAACTTCTCCAACGCTGCCGTGCGAAAAACGGCGGAAACGCTGGATATGTATATCTACCGCATCACCTTCCAGGCCGCGCCGGACTTTGGCTTCTCTATGGCCATCACGGTATTCCGCTCGGTCATCAATATGCTGCTGCTGCTGATCACCGACCGCGGCGCCAAGCTGCTGGGCGGCTCCGGCCTGTTCAGCATCAACCCCAACTGACAGGGAAGGGAGGAAAGATTCATGTCGCAGAAAACTGCTGTCAAATCCTACAAACGGGATAAGATCATGCCGCTGGACGTGGTGCTGCTGGTGATCATGGTATTCCTGGCCCTGCTCATCGTGGTGCCCATGGTCAACGTGCTGGCCATTTCCTTCGCCACCCAGAAGGAATACCTGGATACGCCGCTGCTGCTGATCCCCACCCGTCCCACCATCGACGCTTATCGGGCCCTGTTCAACGACGGGCGTATCTGGATCGGCTATCGCTCCACCCTGACGCTGGTGCTTTTGGCTGTGCCCGTCAATATGCTGCTGACCACCACCATCGCCTACGCCCTCAGCCGCGGGCATTTTCCGGGCCGCAAGGCGCTGATGTACCTGATCGTGTTCACCATGCTGTTCCAGGGCGGCATCATTCCCCTGTACCTGCTGATGAAGAGCTACGGCCTGCTGGATTCCTTCTGGTCGGTGGTGTTCGCCATGGGCATCAACACCTTCTACATGATCCTGATGATGAACTACTTTTCCTCCATCCCCATGGCGCTGATCGAATCGGCGCGCATCGAGGGGGCGGGCGAGTGGCGCATCCTGCTGCAGATCGTATTGCCCCTGTCCATGCCCATCTTCGCCACCGTGGGCCTCTATTATCTGTCGGACCGGTGGAACGAATGGTATCATCCCATGATCTTCATCAACTCCACCAAGAAGACCGTGCTGCAATTGGTGCTGCGCAACATCGTCAACGAGACCAAGCAGGCGGAGGACTTCGTATACGAGGGCATGAAAGAGCTGCCCTTCACCTCCGGCGTCAAGATGGCCTGCGTGGTGATGACCATGCTGCCCGTCATGTGCGTCTATCCCTTCCTGCAGCGCTATTTCCTCAAGGGGATGCGCGTGGGCGCGGTGAAGGGCTGACCCCCGAAAGAAGGTGCGCATCGTGCAGCAAAAGAGACGCATTGCCTTTGTGGATGACGAGCCCTGGGTGCTGATCGGCATTCGGGATATCATCGACTGGGCGGATTACGGCTTTGAATGCGCATACACCTTCCAGAGCGCGGAGGAGGCGCTGGAAACGCTCTCTCAGGACCCGGTGGACGCCATCGTCAGCGACATCCGCCTGGTGGAAATGAGCGGGCTGGAGCTGGTATGCCAGCTCAAGGAGCGCTCGCTGGTGCGGGTGGCCGCCATCGTCAGCGCCTATCGCGATTTCAACTATGCCAAGCAGGCCATCCTGCAGGGCGTCGTCTATTATCTGCTGAAGCCATTGGATCGGGCCGAGGTGCGCGACATGGCGGAGCGCATGAGTCAGCAGCTGGACGAGATGGACGCCTTGCGGGAGGCGCAGGACAGCAAGCCGGACGACGCTTCGCCCGATCTGTCTCCGAGGCCGGGCAACTGGTATCTGCTGCTGGAGGGCAACGCGCTGACGGATGTGAAGATCGTGTCGGAGCATCCCATGCCCAAGCATCACGCGGTGCTGGTGAATACCGAGCAGCAGGTCCCATTATCCTCCCTGCATCCCGGCTTCAGCCGGCGGCGGGAGCTGCCCACGGATATCCAGGCCATGCTGCACGAGGCCGATCTTTCCCGGCGGCTGGATTTCCGGTTCTGCACCGATGAATTCGCGGAAAATATCCAATTGTATATCGCCCGCCATTTTTCCAATCCCGAGCTGCGCATCGCCAATATCGCGGAGGAATTCTATATCTCCGAGGTCTATCTGAGCGAGTACTTCAAAAAGCGCACGGGCATGACCATCGGCAATTTTCTGATCCACGTCCGCTTGAAGGAAGCGGAATGGCAGCTGATCAACACCATCCTGCCGGTCTCCGCCATCGCCGAAAACGTGGGCTACCTGGACGCCGGATACTTTGCCCGGATCTTCCGCAAAAAGAAAGGAGAATCGCCGGAAAGGTTCAGACGGCTGCACAAGGCGGGAGGGCAAACGTATAACTGAGAAAAAGGGAAGATGCTTGCTCTTTTTTTCCGTAGGTATCATTTCATGATCCATATTTTTTTCAGCGATTTCATCCAGGGGTACGGGGTATATATCGATTGTATGCTGGAGGAAAGCGACGGAGCGGTGTGATCATAAGCGGAACGTAAGATAACGCGTTCCGCTTTTTTGCTTGTCTAATTCCGCATTACCATGATATAATATAAAACCAAAGGAGGCGAGGCTGATGTGCTCGATGGATGAAGCAAGAAATATTGTCAATCAGATGAGCGAGAATATTCGGTCTTTGTTTCCCCAGGAAAGGCTGGATGTAATCCTGTTTGGCTCTTACGCGCGCAGCATGCCGGAGGATGGATCGGATATTGATGTGATGTATCTGGTGGATGCGTCAAGAGAGGAAATAGCTGATAAGAACTGGCAAGTCGGCGCTGCGGCGGCAAGCCTGCTGCTGGAACACGGCATCGTTGTGTCTCCGGTAGTGGAAAATCGCGCATATTTCCAGCGCAACGCTGAGATTTTGCCTTTCTTCCGAAATATAAAGCGGGAAGGGGTGCGCATCGGTGGCTGATCAGGCTTTGATAGATTTGTCCCGTTATCGTCTGGAAAAGGCAAGCGAAATGTATGCCGCCGCGCTGCGCGACCTTCGGGAACAGGATTATGCTTCCGCGAACAATCGGGCGTATTATTGCATTTTCCATGCTATGCGTGCTGTGCTCGCTTTGGATGGCGAGGATTACAAGAAGCATTCCGCGGTGATTGCGCGGTTTACGCTGAACTATCTGAAAACAGATATTTTGCCGAGAGATTTTGGAACGCTGATTGCCAACGCGGCTTTGATCCGCAACCGCAGCGACTATGAGGATTTTTACATCTGTTCGGTTGAAGATACGAATCGATTGGTTGAAGGGGCGCAGCATTTTCTTGACGATGTAAGGAAATATATAAATACACGCTATACAAGTGCATAGGTATCATTTCATGACGCATGTTTTCACCCGCGATTTCACCCAAGGATATGGGGTATATATCGACTGGATGCTGGAGGAGAGCGACGGGATCGAATAACAAAGGGCTGCCTCTTGCGCTTTCCTTGCGGTTTGCGCTTTGAGACAGCCTTTTGCTGGTACGTTGCCCGTTGATTTAGCGGGTTTTTAATAACGCTCCGCCCCCAGGGCAAATACGGCTTCATGCAGGGCGCGGCGGAATTCCCAGGTTTGCTGGCTGTTCCCCTCAGGATAAAAGAGCCGGTTGGTGAAGGAAACGACGCCGATGCCGCAGGCGCTGGAAAAATAGATGCCGGTGCCGGTAAAGCCGGTATGGCCGCAGCCGTGGGGATAGCTGATCCCCGTCTGGAAGCCCAGGCCCCGGCCCGGCGCGCCGGGCTGCTCCCGCTGGGCCTCGATCAGCAGAGGATCCGACGCGGTCATGTAAAACTGGCACAGCCGCTCGTAGGCGGCGGGATGGGCGAAGATGCCGGCATGGCCGGAGACGCCGCCAAAGTAATAGAAGCAGTTTCCGTCGTTGGCTTGCCCCGCCACGGGTTGGCTGTCAGGCCGGAAGCCCGCAAAGGAAATGCCGCGGTCCCGGCACATTTGCTTTTCGATGGGGTTCCCGTAGGAGGAAGGCACCACAGGACTGCCAGGATCGGGATGATAGGTCATCTGCCCCAGCCGGAGCGGGTCCACCAGCTCCTCCTGAAGGCAGCGATCCAGGGGCTTTCCATAGGCCCTTTCGATCACCTTGCCCAGCAGCATGAAATTCAGATCGGAATAAACCATGCCCTGCGTGGGCTCGGTGTGCTGGAGCGCGTAGGCGAGGACGGCGTAAAAGTCCTGTCCCTGCCGGGAATAGAAGGGATACCAGGCGGGCAGGGTGGAGGTGTGAGTCAAAAGCTGGAAAAGGGAAATGTCCCGCATCCGCTCACGCAAATAGGGGTCGTCTTCGATTTCCGGCAGCAGGGAGCGCAGGGCAGTTTGAAGCGTCATCCGTCCCTGCCGGATCAGGTGGAAGATTTGGGTGGCCGTGGCGATCTTGGTCAGGCTGGCCACGTCGAAGAGGGAATCCTCCCGGGCGTCTCCCACCCAGGCCGCCGCCAGGGTTTCATGCCGGTCAAAGACGCGCACGCTGGCGGAGGGAAAATAGCCCGCCCCCTGGTAGCGCTGCAAAATATCCGTTATTTCCCGCTGCAAGCGGGCCTTGTCTTTTGCTTCCATACGCTCACATGCCCTGCCTTTCCTGTTTGAACCGCAAGATCCGGTATACGCTTTCCTCGATCCGGCTTTCGGGCAGCAAGCCGTCCTCCACCGCCCGCACCACGCCGTCGAAGGCCTCAAAGTAATCATAGGGCATCAGCAGGATATCCACGCCCGCGTTCAGGCAGGCCAGGCAGGCCTCGGAGGAGGTATATTTTTCCCGGATCGCGCCCATGGAAAGAGCGTCTGTGATGATCAGGCCCTCATAGCCCATTTCGCCCCGCAGCTTCTCCGTCAGCAGCACTGCGGACATGGTAGCGGGCTCGTCCGTGCCCGTTACCTGGGGCGCGGAAATATGGGCCGTCATCACCAGGTCCGTGCCCGCCTCGATGCCCGCGCGGAAGGGGATCATTTCGCAATCCCGCAGCATCTCCCAGGTTTTCCAGGTCTCCGCGTAGCCCGTATGGGTATCGGTGGCGGTGTCGCCATGGCCGGGAAAATGCTTGATGCAGGAGGCGACGCCGCTGTCGTGCAGGCCCCGGACCACCTGCGCCACCATTTGCGCGGCCAAGACGGGATCGCTGCCGAAGGCGCGGTCGCCGATGACCGGATTGCGGGGATTGGTGTTCACGTCGGCCACCGGCGCGAAATCGATGTCGAAGCCATAGGCGGTCAGGTATTCGCCGATGGTTTTCCCCGCCTCATAAGCCAGAGACGGATCGCCCTGGGCGGCAATTTCTCCCATGGGCGGATATTTCTTGACCCCAAAGGGAGCGGAGTGATTGGCGATGCGGGCGATGCGCCCTCCCTCCTCGTCGATGCCCAGCAGGGGCGTCAGATCGCTGATAGCGTGCAGCTTTTCCGCAAAGGCGCGCAATTGCGAGGGAGAAAGGATATTTTTGCGAAACAGCGCAAAGCCGCCGCAGGGGTATTGGGCATAGACCGCGCGCATTTCATCGGACACCTTGGTGGTGCCCACGATGCTGTTGTCCTCCAGTTCCGCGGGGCCGAAGCGGCCCTCCAGGGCGTCGGGCCGGATCATAAACAATTGGCCCACCTTTTCCCGCAGGGACATGCCCTCCATCTGCCGGATGATGGCGTCCTCCTCAGCCCGGGCGGCGGGGAGAATGAGCATGCCCAGGCTCAGCAGCGCGGCTGCGGGTCTGCGCAGAAATCCAAAATGCTTCATGGGATTTTTCCTCCCTTTCAATTGACGTTTGCTGCATGCAGTATAGCATATTTTGCGCGTTTTGGAAAGCGCCAACCGGCGCGCGCGGTATTTCCATGGTTGACGCGTTATTCCGAATTTGGTATAATAAGGAAAAACACCGGCGCGGACCGCGCTGGAAAAAGAAAAGGAAGGATGAAAAGTTATGAAGCGTATTCTGGCTGTGCTGCTGGCCTGCGTGCTGCTCGTGTCCTGCATGAGCCTGGCGGCGGCGGACGAGAAAAAGACCCTGACCGTGTGGATCCCCCAGTATCAGTTTGGCGACGGCATTTCCGACCAGGACTTCTGGGACGGCGTGTTCGATCCCTTTGAGGAGGAGAACAACTGCGAAGTCAAGGTGGAGATCCTGTCCTGGAGCGATTACAACACCACCATCTACACCGGCCTGCTGAACAACGACGGCCCCGACGTGGTGTATGTGACCGACAACTACGACCTGGTGCAGGCCGGCCTGCTGCTGGGCCTGGAAAACTATCTGACCCAGGAGCAGAAGGATAATTACATCCTGTGGACCACCGGTCCCGTGGACGCCAACGGCGAGCACGTGATCGTGCCCATGGACGACGGCGTGGCCATCGGCTACTATAATCCCGACATCCTGAAGGAAGCCGGCATCGAGGCCATGCCCGAGGAGTGGGACGCCTTCATCGAAGCCTGCAAGACCATCCAGGAAAAGACCGGCAAGCAGGGCTTCCTGCAGAACTGGGGCGCCACCTCCGGCACCAGCGCGCTGATGCTGGCCTTCTGGCCCTATTACTTCCAGGCGGGCGGCGTGATGCTGGATGAAAACGGCCAGATCGCCATCAACAACGAAGCGGGCCTCAAGACCCTGGAATTCCTCAAAAAGTTTGCCGACGAGGGCATCTTTGACGAGACCATCGTGTCCGAGAGCGAATCCATCGACAAGTTCGCCAACGGCGAACTGGCCTTCGTGGTGGCCGACCTGAACAAGGGCGCGTCCTTCACCAAGAACGGCACCAATTGGGAATACTTCTTCTCCCTGAAGGGCCCCGCCGGTTACGGCGCCCGCACCGCCACCGACTCCTTCGCCATCGCGGCCAAGGCCAAGGAACGCGGCAATGACGAACTGGCCGCCAAGGCCCTGACGCTCATCACCAGCGGCGCCGTGATGGACCGCTTCCACAGCGAAGTGTTCTATCTGCCGCCCTTCACCAAGGACGCCACCTTCGTCAAGGACGAGGCCCTCTATGCCCTGACCAGTCAGCACATCGACAACGTGTACGTGGTCAGCGAGTTTGAAGGCAAGGCTTCCTTTGAAAAGGAACTGCAGGCCAATATCCAGATGATGTTCATGGGCGACCTGACGCCTCAGGAAGTGCTGGACAACACCATGACCTACTACAACGATCAGATCAAGCAGTAATCCCTGTTTTCCGGGGCTCCGGCGGCGCTGCCTCCGGGGCCCCTTTTCAACAAAAACTATTTTGAAGCGGCGAAGAAACGGACGGGAGCGTTCCTTTTCGACGCCCGAAAAGGAACCGAAAAGGGCTGCGTTTAGAGCGTTTGTAGGTTTCTTCTGTGTTTGGCATGCGGTCGCGTTTGCGAAGGCTGTCCTGTGTGCGCTCCCGGGCCTATCGGCCTATGTGCGCTACGCGCACGCACACTACCGTGTGCCGGGAGCGGTTGGGTTTCCCTGATTTTCGCTCCGACCCTCACGCTTCGCGCTCGGGATGCAGCTTAGATGGCGTACCAATCGCCGTCAGCGCAACATCCCGAGCGCAGGGCGTGAGGGAATAAACGCAACAAAGGAAAAATCCAGCAGCGCCGAGGCGCGTAGCGCCAGATGCGAAGCATCGCTTTAGCAGGCGCGTCTGACAAGTCCGTTCCTTCTTCCACGAACGCGAAAAAAAACCATCCATCGCCAACCCAACAAACGCAATAAAAACTGCCCTTTCTGGTTCTCTTTCAGGCTCTGAAAGAGAACACCCCCGTTCGTTTCCCTCCTTCGTCAAATTTCTCTTTTTATGCAGCATTCTAATCGGATACCAGTATGAGGTGCTGATCTATGACCACCGCTCCTTCCGTCAAGCGAAAAATGAGCCCCCGCGTCCGCAGACAGGCGCTGATCGGGGCTGGGTACATTGCGCCCAGCTTCATCCTGATGATGATCTTCAACGTGACGCCCATTTTCCTGTCGGCTTATTTTTCGTTCACCAAATACAACATGGCCTCTCCCCCGGTGTGGATCGGCCTGGAAAACTATGCCAAGCTGTTCAACAACCGCGTGCTCACCGAGGCCCTGAGCAACACGGTGCGCTATGTGCTCATCACCGTGCCCGCCCAGACCGTATTTTCCCTGCTGATCGCTGTGTTCATCGCCGAGCACATGAAGAACCGCTACGGCTCCTTCCTGCGCAGCGTCATTTTTATCCCGGTAATCGTATCGCTGATCGCCTCTGCCACGGTGTGGAACATCATGTACCAGCCCAAGGGCGGCATCATCAATCAATTTCTGAATTTCCTGGGCTTTGATTCTGTCAACTTTCTGGGCAAAAAGGCCTACGCGCTGCCCAGCGTGGCGGCGGTGGCCATCTGGAAGGGCACGGGCTATTATATGGTGATCTATTACGCCGGGGTCATGAACGTGCCCACCGACGTGCAGGAGGCGGCCATCGTGGACGGGGCCCGGCCCATCCAGCGCTTCTGGTATATCACCCTGCCCATCCTGAAGCCCATTACCTATATGATCATCACCCTGGGCATCATCGGCTCCTTCCAGGTGTTCGACCTGGTATACAAAATGACGGGCGGCGGGCCGGGGCGCTCCACCTACACGGTGGCCTATGTGATCTACACCTTCGCCTTCCAGGATAAAAACTACGGCTACGCCAGCGCGGTGGCCATGTGCCTGCTTATCGTGATCCTGCTCATTCACCTGCTGCAATCGCTGTTTTTCAAGGAGAAGGACTGATGAAAAAGAAAACGTTTTCTCCCTGGGTGATCGCGGGCGCGGTGCTGGTGACGCTGTTCGCGGTGCTGTGCCTGCTGCCGCTGATCTACATGGTGGCCGTGTCCTTCACCGATTCCGAAACGCTGTATATCAAGCTCAAGGACCTGCGGCCCAGCCTGTATAACTATTGGTATGCCATCGTGAAGCGGGATTTTGGCACCGCCCTGAAAAACAGCATCATCACGGTGGTGGGCTCCTGCCTGCTGGTGGACGCCGCCTCCGCCATGGCGGCCTACGGCTTTGAGAAAAAGCCCGTGCCCGGCAAGGAGGCGCTGTTCCAGGGCTATCTGGCCACCATGATGATCCCCGGCCAGGTGGTATTAATCCCCATGTTCGTGATGATCAACCGGGTGGGGCTGACGAACACCTACGCCGCCCTGATCCTGCCCATGGTGGGCGCTTTCGGCATTTTTCTGATGCGCCAGTTCATGGTGGCGGTGCCCAATGAGCTGCTGGAAGCAGCGGAGATCGACGGGTGCGGAGAGCTTCGCCGGTTCGTCACCATCGTGCTGCCCCTGGTGCAGCCCGCCCTGATCACATTGACCATCTTCACCTTCAACGCGGCCTGGAACAACTTCCTCTGGCCGCTGATCATCAACACGCGCTCGGAAATGCGGGTGCTGCCGGTGACCATGTCCACCCTGGCCAGCAATTCCACCACCAACTACGGCATGGTGATGGCCGGGGCCACGCTCACCTTCCTGTTCCCCTTCATACTCTATATCTTCCTGCAAAAGCAATTTGTGGAAGGCATCGCCCTGGGCGGCGTGAAAGGATAAGCATATGCGGCAATTGCAAAACCTTTGGGAAAAGGATACCCTGCGGGTCATCGGGCTCATGAGCGGCACCTCCGCCGACGGCATGGACGCGGCGCTGACCGAGATCACGGGCTTTGGCCCGTCGACCCGGGTAAAGACCCTGGCCTTCGTATCCCTGCCCTATGACCGGGAGGTCCGGGAGATCATCCTGCGCCTGGCTTCCGGGCAGGCGGGCGGCAGCCGGGAAATGTGCCTGTTCAGCTTTCTGATGGGGCAGCTTTCCCTGGAGGCCTGTCTGGCGGTATGCGAAAAGGCGGGCGTCGCCCCGGAAACCGTGGATCTGGTGGGCAGCCACGGGCAAACCCTGTGGCATATCCCCGTGGCGGAAGCCTACGGCGGACGGCAGGTGCGGGGCACCCTGCAGCTGGGCGAGCCGTCCCTGATCTGCGAAAAATTTGGCTGCCCCGTGGTCAGCGATTTCCGGGTGCGGGATATGGCCGCGGGCGGCCAGGGCGCGCCTCTGGTGCCCTATGTGGAATATCTGCTGTACCGCAAGGACAGCCAGACCGTGGGCCTGCAGAACATCGGCGGCATCGGCAATCTGACCGTGCTGCCCCGGGGCGGCGCGCCGGAGGACACCTTCGCCTTCGATACCGGCCCCGGCAACATGGTGATGGATCAGATCGTGGAGCGCGTCACCCAGGGCAGGCTGCGATATGATGAAAACGGCGCGATGGCCGCTCAGGGGCAATACAGCGAAAGGCTGCTTTCCTGGCTGCTCCAGGATCCTTACTTGAAAAAAGCCCCGCCCAAATCCACCGGACGGGAATATTACGGAAAGGAATATGTGGACGCGCTGATGGCCCGGGCCCGCCAGGAGGGGCTTTCCGACGCGGACACGCTGGCCACCGCCTGCCGCTTTACGGCGGAATGCATCCGCGTGGCCATCGAAGAGCATAGCGCGTCCCGGCCCGATTATCTGGTGATCGGCGGCGGCGGCAGCCGCAATCCCACCCTGATGCGGGATATCCGCCGCGTCCTGTCCATTCCCGTGCTGGTCAACGAGGATCTGGGCTTTGACAGCGAGGCCAAGGAGGCCGTGGCCTTCGCCGTGCTCGCCAATGAATGCGTCCATGGCAGCGCCAACAACATGCCCTCCGTCACCGGCGCGGCCCATCCCGTGGTGATGGGGAAGATCAGCATTTGATACTATTCCCGATCAAAACAAGGCATCGAAAAACAGAAATTGGCAAGAGAGAACGTTAGGGCCTCCGCGGCCCTAAAACCTGCGCCAGGGTATTTCATACCCTGGACCCATCCGGGCGAACCAGCTTGAAAAAAATTACAAACTATTTGCGCCTGCAGCTTGGAAGTCGCAGCAAGAGCTTCCGGGCAGAAGAAAACCGGCGGCAGTCCGGAAAAATGAGTTTACTCATTTTTTCGCGGCCTGACGCCGGTTTTCGCTGTGCGCCGTGCAGCACAGCATGGCCAGCTTTGCTGGCCTGCCCGGAAGCGGTGGACTGCTACTTTGTTTCTCGTTGCGTTTGCAGCCTTTACGGCGACAAACGCAGGTTTTCTGCTTCTCTTTTGACACAAAAGAGAAGCGTACCCCTTTCTTCATTCCCCCACATGGTGGCAGGCAACAAAGTGCCGGGGCGCGATTTCCCGCAATTGCGGTTTGGATTCCTTGCAGAGCTTGCTGCATCGGCTGCACCGGGTATGGAAGGGGCAGCCCGAGGGCGGAGAGGCGGGATTGGGCACGTCGCCCTCCAGCACGATATGCCGGGATTTATGGGTGGGATCGTGGGAGGGAACGGCGCTGAGCAGGGCCTGGGTGTAGGGGTGGGCGGGATGGCGGTAGACCTCCTCCGTGTCCCCCGTTTCCATGGGCGAGCCCAGATACATGACGCCCACGCTGTTGCTGATGTGCCGCACCACATTCAGATCGTGGGAGATGAAAATCATGGACAACGCCATTTCCTGCTGCAGTTCCATCATCAGGTTCAGGATCTGGGCCTGGATGGACACGTCCAGGGCGGATACCGGCTCATCCGCCACCACAAAGCTGGGGTGGGTGATCAGCGCCCGGGCGATGGAAATGCGCTGCTTCTGGCCGCCGGAAAACTGGTGCGGATACCGTTCCAGCTGATCCGGCGTCATGCCGATGAGCCGCAGCATATCCTCCACCCGCTCCCGCAATTCCTGGGGCGACAGCTGAAAATGCACCTTCAGGGGCTCGCTGAGCAGCTTCCACACGTTCATGCGCGGGTTCAGGGAGGAATAGGGATTCTGGAAAATAAACTGCATGTCGCGGCGCTTTAAGCGCATTTCCTCGTCGGTCAGCTTGCCCAGATCGTCGCCCTTGAAAAACACCTTGCCGCCGGTGGGCTCGATGAGGCGCAGGATGGCGGAGCCGGTGGTGCTTTTGCCGCAGCCGGATTCGCCCACCAGGGCGAACACCTCCTGCGGGCGCACGGAAAAGCTGACGTCCTCCACCGCGTGCACGTGACCCACCACGCGCTTCATCAGGCCCTTGCGGATGGGAAAATACACCTGCAGGTGCTGAACATCCAGCAGTGTGTCATTCTTCTTTTCGCTCACTGTTCCACCTCCTCGCTGTGCAGGAAGCAGCGGCACAGATGCCCCGGCGCGGCTTCCGTAAGCGCGGGCATTTCCTTTTTGCATTTTTCCATGCACTTGTCGCAGCGATCGGCGAACCGGCAGCCCTGGCTCCATTGTCCGCCCGGGGGCACGATGCCGGGAATGGTGTACAGCCTGCGGTTTTCGCCGCCCAGGCTCGTCACCGCCCGCAGCAGGCCCAGGGTGTAGGGATGGGCGGTGTTTTTGAACAGCTCCATCACGTTGGCCTGCTCCACGATCTGCCCGGCGTAGAACACCGCCACCTCCTCGCAGGTCTCCGCGATCACGCCCAGGTCGTGGGTGATCATGATGATGGAGGTGTCGTTCTGCTCCTTAAGATCGTTCATCAGTTTCAAGATCTGCGCCTGAATGGTCACGTCCAGGGCTGTGGTGGGCTCGTCCGCCAGCAAAAGCCTGGGATCGTTGATCAGGGCGATGGCGATCATGATGCGCTGCAATTGGCCGCCGGAAAGCTGATGCGCGTAGGACGCCAGGGTCTGCTCGGGCCGGGGAATGTTCACCCGCCGCAGCATCTCCAGGGAGCGATCCCGCATCTCGGCCCTGCTCATCTGGGGATGATGGAAGGACAGGGCCTCAAACATCTGCATTTCCACGGTAAAGATGGGGTCCAGGGAGGTCATGGGCTCCTGGAAGATCATGGAGATCTCCTGGCCCCGCACGTCCCGCATTTCCTTTTTGCTTAGCTTCAGCAGCTCCTTTTCCCCATCCTTGCTGTCATAGCGGATGGAGCCCTCGCTCACCCGCAGGGGATAGGGCAGCAGGCCCAGGATGGCGTTGGCGGTGATGCTCTTGCCGCAGCCCGATTCGCCCACGACGCCGAAGGAGCATTTCTTTTTGACGCTCAGATCCACCTTGTCCAGCAGGCGCACCGTGTTTTTGCCGCGGAGAGTGGTGATTTTCAGGTTTCGGATTTCCAGCAGGTTCTCCATCACGCGCACCTCCTCACAGCTTGAGCTTCGGGTCCAGCACATCCCGCAGCGCGTCGCCCAGGATGTTGAAGGACAGGATGGTCATGATGATGAAGAGCGCGGGAAACAGCACCAGCCAGGGCGCGCGCTCCATATATTTGCGCGCGTCGGACAGCATGCTGCCCCAGGAGGGGTTGGGCGGCTGAATGCCCAGGCCCAGGAAACTCATGGAGGCTTCGGTCAGGATAGCGCCGGACAGGGCCAGGGTGGCCTGCACGGTGAAGGGTGCCAGCACGTTGGGGGTCACGTGCTTAAAGAGGATGCTCATTTTTTTCAGGCCGATGGACCGTGCGTTGGCGATGTAATCCGTGGATTTCACGGTTTTCACCGAGGCGCGCACCGTGCGGGTGAACACGGGGATGTTCACGATGCCGATGGCGATCATGGTATTGATGATGCTGGGTCCCAGGGCGGAGACGATGAACAGCGCCAGCAGGATGGAGGGGAACGCGAAGATGATGTCCATGATCATCATGATGACGGTTTCCACCCGGCCTTCAAAGAACCCGGCGATCATGCCCAGCAGATAGCCGAAGCCCGCCGCGATGCCCACGGCCACGATGCCCACCTCCAGGGATACCCGTGCGCCGTACACGATGCGGCTGAACACATCCCGGCCAAAATGGTCGGTGCCGAACCAGAACTGGGCGCAGGGGCCGGTCAGCTTGGCCCGGGCGTTCATTTTGGCCACGTCGTACCGGGCGATCCAGGGAGCGAACACGGCCAGCAGGATCACCACGCCCACGCCGATCATGCCGGCCCGGCCCATGGGGTCCCGCCAGAGCTGGCGCAGCAGGCTTTCGTTCCCGGGCAGGGAACGGTTATTGACAGGACGATCTTTCTTTTTCATATCCATTCCCTCCTCAGCTGTACGAGATGCGCGGATCAATGTAGGTGTACAGGATGTCCACCAGCAGATTGATCACCACATACAGGAAGGCGATGAACAGCACGCAGCCCTGCACCACGGGAAAATCCCGCTGGGTGATGCCGGTCAGCGTAAACTGTCCCAGGCCGGGGATGGAAAAGATCTGCTCGATCACCACGGTGCCGCCCATCAGGCCGCCGATCTGCATGCCGATCAGGGTAACGATGGGAATGGAGCTGTTTTTGAAGGCGTGGCGGAAGATGGTCACCCGCTCGGGCGCGCCCTTGGCCCGCACCGCCTTGATGTAATCCTGCCGCAGCACCTCCAGCATGGAGGAGCGGGTCATGCGCATCACGGAGCCCGCCATCACCGAGCCCAGGATAAACGCGGGCAGCAGCATGATCTCCATATTGGTGCCGAAATTCTCAAACAGGCCCACGTATTTGACGGGGGTATAATAATTGAAGGTTTTTGACAAAAACAATATCAGCAGTGTGGCGGAGGCAAAGTTGGGCACGCTTACGCCCAGCAAGGCCACCACGCGCACGATACGGTCAATGATGCTGTTGCGCTTGAGGGAGGACAGAACGCCCAGCGGCAGGGCGATGATCCACGCGATCAGGCAGGCCAATAGGGCCAGCTCGGCGGAGATCTTGAACCGGCTCATGATTTCCGGGAACACGGGCGCGCCGGTGCGGAAGGACTCTCCGAAATCACCGGTCACGGCTTTGCCGATCCAGGAAAAATACTGCTGGATCAGCGGCTTGTCCAAGCCCAGCTTAGCTTCCCACATGGCGCGCAGCTCCGGCGTTTCCTCAATGCCCAGGATGCCGGATACCACGTCGCCGGGAATGAGCTGCATGACGATAAAAATAGCAATGCTTACGCCGACTAAAATGGGAATCAGCGTCAGCAGACGGCGGATGATGTAGTCGCGCATGAGCTTCACCTCGCGGTAGAATAAAGGGGAAAATCAGGCAGGTGCGCCTGGGGGCGCACCTGCCTGTGTCGCAAGGAATGGCTTACTTGGCCAGGGTCACGCCGGCAAAGTTGTTGGCGTTGGCGGCGTTGGGCGCGAAGCCCTGCAGGGCGGTGGAGGCCAGGAAGTATTCCTGGGGGCTGGCCACGATGGCGACCACGCAGTCGTCCAGGATCAGATTGATGGCTTCCTTGTAGTATTCTTCGCGCTTGGCGGTGTCAGAGGTGGCGACGGCCAGCTCGCACAGCTCGTCCACCCGGGCGTTGGAATAATCCTGGATGTTGGCGGAGGAACCGGTCTTGAAGAAGAAGGCCACCGCGCGGCTGGGATCGGAGCCCGCGCCGTTCTGGCACACCATGATGTCAAAGTCGTGTCCGTTCCAGGCATCCAGATACTGGCCGCGCTCCACGTCGTGCACGTTCACCTTGATGCCGATCTCGGCCAGCTGCTGCTCCACCACCAGGCCGGTGTCGCGGATGCTGTCCAGCAGGCCCACGATGATGTTGGTCTCAAAGCCGTTGGGATAGCCAGCCTCGGCCAGCAGGGCCTTGGCCTTTTCGATGTTCTGGGTGTAGTATTCGTTCTCGGTCACGTCCACGGCCCAGTGGCCCAGGGAGGCGGGCACAAAGCCGGACACCAGCGCCTTGCCGTTGAAGGCAAACTCGATGACCTCTTCGCGGTTCAGGGCCAGGTTGATGGCCCGGCGGACCAGCACATTGTCAAAGGGCGCGCGGTTGGGGTTCAGGAACAGGCCGGTGTAGTTGCGGCTCTGATAGGAAATGGTCTGGATGTTGGCGTCGTTCTCCACCAGATCCAGCATGGCGGTATCGGCCACGATCAGATCCACCGCGCCGGTGCGCAGAGCGGCCAGGCGGGCGGAGGCGTCGGTGAGCACATAGAACTCGATGGCGTCAAAGGTGGCCTTGCCCGCTTCGTCAAAGTAGTCGGGGAAGGCTTTCACGGTGATGCTGTTGTCGGGGATCCATTCGCCCAGGGTGTAGGGGCCGGTGCCGCCGTCCGCCAGCAGCAGGCTGCCGTCGTTGGCCGCCACCACGTCCTTGTCCACGATGGAGCAATAGGAGGAGGACAGGTTGGCCAGGAAGGGGGCGTTGATGTTCTTGAGGGTGATCTTCACGGTGTAATCGTCAATCGCTTCCACGGTGTCAATGTCGCCCGCGTAGCTGCTGGAATTGCCCAGGGCGCCGGTGGCGGGGTCCAGGATGCGCTCGAAGGAGTATTTCACGTCCTCGGCGGTCATCTTGCGGCCACTGTGGAAGGTCACGTTCTCAGCCAGATGGAAGATGTAGGTGATATCGTCGGGCTGCTCCCAGCTGAGGGCCAGTTCGGGGATCACGTTCAGGTTTTCGTCCACGTCCACCAGGGTGTTGTACATCTGGCCGATCATGCGCATGGAGGCCACGGCGGAGATGGTGTGGGGGTCAAAGCCGCCTGCCGCGTCTGAGTACATCTTCACACCTCCCCTCCTGTTTGACGCCGTTTCTATCATACTATGCGTGTACGCTAATTTTCCGGAATAGGGTAGAGAGGGGTTAATCCCCTCCCTCCCATTGCACCGTACATACCGGTCAGGTATACGGCGCTACATCGTGGTATGATATCAGACATTTTTTT
>CACZLE010000035.1 GCA_902781945.1 uncultured Eubacteriales bacterium
TGTGTTCATTATACTCTTTTCTGCGCCCGGAAACTACGATTTTGTTTCATTTATGGTAGGGCCGTTCACGGCATGAGGATTTCTTTAGAAAGCGCGTACTCTTTTCCTAACGCTTCGAGAATGCGTTTTTCAGCGCGAACAGCAATTTCTGCGGCAAACTCAGCCGCTCGTATAAGGCGCCGTACGCCTCCCGCGCGGCCTTCAAGGCGCCGCGGCGAACGGGGTGCCGCCCATAGCGCAGAGCGCTGACGGCCTCGGCGGTTTCCCGCAGCGGGATGCTGAGCTCCTTGCTCGCCCGCTCCGCAAAGCGCAGGGGCGTGTCCACGGGCCGCATGGGGCTGCGAAGCAGGACCGCGCATTGCAGAATGGCGGTCCAGAGCGCCAGCAGGGCCTTGGCGTCGTCGCCCGCGTGGGCGGCGCGATAGAGGGGCTCCGTGACACGGACGCGCCAGGCCAGCAGGAGCAGCAGCGCCAGAATCAGCAGCAGCCACAGCCAGGGCAGGCGCGGCGGCTGATCCTCCGGCGGCGTGGGAGGCTCGGTGGGCTGGGGCGTGGGGGAAGGCGCATCTTCCTGTGGCGTCGCCGTGGGTGTGGGCTCCGGGGTGGGCGTGGCTTCGGGTGCGGTGGAAGGCGTGGGGCTGGGGGTGCTTTCCGGCGGCTCCGCGGTGGGGGTGGGGGAAGGGGTGGACGAGCTGCCTTCCGGCGGCTGCGGCGTGGGGGTATCCCCGGGAGCGGGCGGCGGCAGGCTGCCGCTGCGGTCCGCGTCCCCCAGGCCCGGGGTGGCGTCGAAGGTCACCCAGCCCAGGCCCTTGAGATAGATTTCCGTCCAGGCGTGGGCGTTGGTGCCGTGCACATTCGTGACGCCGCCGGACTCCGGCTTGACCAGATAGCCCTCCACATACCGCGCGGGCAAGCCCGCCATGCGGCTGAGCACCGTCATGGCGGAGGCGAAATAGGTGCAGTAGCCCTGCTTTTCCGCCAGCAGGAACCAGGCCACGAAGTCCACGTCCGCAGGCGGGGTTTCCACCTCGGTGGTATATCCGAAATTATTGCGCAGGTAATCCCGCAGGGCGACGGCCCGCTGCCAGTCGGTGGCGCAGTTGGCAGTCACACTTGCCGCGATCTCGTAGATTTCCTGCTGGATATGGACGGGCAGGACGGTATACTGGGCCACGGCTTTTTCGTACAGCGGGTCTTCCAGGGCCGCGTGCTGCTCCGCCAGGGCAGCCATGCCGCTGTCGGTGGCCTTCATGGGCAGATAGGACACGGTGTACACGTCCCCCGGCTGGAGATTGCGGGTGATGAAGATCTCGCTGCTCAGGTTGAAGTAGGGCGTCATGCGCGCGCCCGTGGACAGGGCACGCACGCGCTGGGGCGTAAAGAGGGTGCTGGCGCCGCCGGAGGCGAAATGCACCGTCAGGGCCTGGGCGGGCAGAGAAGCCGCCAGTGGGTAGGCCTTCTGGGTCAATTCGTCCCGCAGGTCCTGCTGCAGGGCGGCGTTCCAGTAATATCGCCGGGCGCTGATGCTGTCGTACCAGTACGCGCCGGTATAGGCGTCCAGGATGGAGCCGCGCAGATAGGCGGTCTCGCTGGTTTCCACCTGCATGATCAGGTCCTCGTTGGGCTCGGGCTCGCCGCCCAGCCGATGGTTGCCCAGGGGCATCCAGCCATCGGATTCCAGGCTGTACCGGGCGCGCTCCTGCCGGAAGAAGAAGCGATCGTTGATCATCTCCTGCAATTCGTCCGCCAGATGGGCCAGGGTGGGATTCTTGGCGCCCTCCGGCGGCGCGATGAGCACACTCAGCACCAGCAGCAGGGCCGCCGCGGCCACCGCCCATGGCGACGTGCGGGGACGATGGCTGGGCGGCGCGCTCTGATAGCTGTACGTATGGGCGTAGATCAGCAGCAGGGCGGGCAGCACGGGCAGCATGTACAGGCTTTCATGCCGGAGGCCCATCATCCATTCGGTGCTCAGGATGCCCGCCACGATGGTCACGGGCAGCGCGGCGTCGATGTCCGGGCTGGACAGGGCGTCGCAGAACAGGGTGAGATAGACCGCCAATTGCAGGCACAGCCAGTCGCCGTGCAGGACGGTGGCCAGGGGCAGATCCCGCAGCAGGAGCAGCAAGGCCCGGCCCAGGGTCAGCGTTTGCCGGAAAAAGCCCCGGCCCAGGATGAACAGCACGATCTGTATCAGGATCATCGTCCCCAGCGCCAGGGGCAACAGGCGGCGCTTGAGGCTCAGGGCGGCGCAGCACAGGGCCGCCGCGGCGCAGATCAGGACGTAGCGCGGCAGCAGAAAATGAAGCCCGGCCCCGCACAGCAGCGGCATGCCCAGGCCCAATGCCAGCAGCCAGGCGATCAGCGCCCGCAGCAGGGCGGAGGGCAGTTTTTTACGCAGGCGTAACATAACACACCTCCACCAGGCTTTGCTGCAATTGAGCCACGTAGGGCCGGTCCTCCGGGGCTTCCGGCGTAAAGGTAATATAGTAGAAGCGGGCGCTGGGCCCCATGCGGCGGATATGCCGCACGCCCTCCACGATGCCTGCGTCCAGGCGGGTGGTGACGATCACGGTGGCCCCGGTGCGGCGCATGCGGCGCAGCTCCGCCCCCAGCACGCGGGAAAATTCGATCCCCCCCGCAAAGGGCTGACGGGCCAGCATCTCGGAAAGCAGGGCCACGCTGCCGCCCCGGTCGCTGAGAAATTCGTTGGCGGCCTGCCCGTAGAGGGGCACCCGCACGGGGGCGTCCGACCGGGCCTGGATCTCCGCCACGGACAGGGCGGTTTCGCACAGGGCGTCCCGCAGGGCGGCGGCTTGCTCCGGCAGGCCCGCCGGGGCGGCGCAATCCAGCAGGATCAGGGTGTCCGGCGGGGCAGGGGTCTCAAATTTGCGCACGGTCAGTTCCCGCTTGCGGGCGGTCAGCTTCCAATGCACGCGCTTGAGGGCGTCCCCGGCGCGATAGGCCCGGGTGTCCTCCGGGCTGGACAGATCCTCCGTGATGCGGTTCTGGGCGGGGCCCCCTTCCTCTCCCTGCAAAAAGCGCAGGGGAGCGACCTCGAAGCTCCGGGGCAGCACCAGCAGGGCGGCGGAGGCCTCCTTGCAGGGCAGGGAAAAGCGGAACAGCCCCAGGATATCGCTGATGAACGCCTGGTCCACGCCCACCCGGGTCTCGCCCACATGGGGGACGGTGAATTCCAGTTCCAGGCTGGCGCTGCCGTGGCGCAGGGGCAAAAGGTGCTCCTCCGCCCCGCCGCCGACGCTTAAGGTCAGCGCCACCGGCGCGACGGGCGCAAAGCCGTGCTGATGCAGCCGGACCCGCAGCCGGGCTTTTTCGCCCCGGGGCAATTGCGCGGGCGCGGCCTGGCAGCTGACGGACAGGGTGCGGCGGGCGATCAGCAGGGTGATCAGGGAAAACAGCAGCGCCAGCACAGCAAACACGGCGGACAGATAAAACATCCGTCCGCCCAGGGAAAGTCCGCTGTATAAGGCGCCTGCCGCGATGATCAGCAGGGCGCGGCCCCGCCCGGTCATAGGCCGCGGCCCGGCACGGGAATGGAATCCAGCAGCGCCGAGAGCAGCTTTTCAGCGCTTTGCCCCTTCATCCGCGCCTCGGGGGAGAGCACCAGCCTGTGGCTCAGCACGGGCAGGGCCATGCGGCGCACGTCGTCGGGCAGCACATAATCCCGGGCGCTCAGCACGGCGCAGGCCTGGGCCGCCCGCAGCAGGGCGATGCCGCCCCGGGGCGATACGCCCAGAGCCAGCTGGGGATGATTGCGGGTGACGGCGGCGATGGAGGCCACATAGGAGCGCACCTCCGGGCTGCAATACACCGTGCCCACCTGCTCCTGCATGGCCAGCACATCCTGGGCGCTGCAAATGCTCTGCAGGGTGGCGAGGGGCGACACCTGGCCGCTGTAGCGCTCCAGCACGTCCATTTCTTCCTCTATTGTGGGATAGCCGATGGTGATGCGCAGGAAAAACCGGTCCATCTGGGCCTCGGGCAGGGGATAGGTGCCCACGAAATCCACAGGGTTCTGGGTGGCCAGCACCATAAAGGGCCGCGGCAGGGGATGGGTGACGCCGTCCACGGTCACCTGGCCCTCCTCCATCACCTCCAGCAGGCTCGATTGGGTGCGGGGGGAGGTGCGGTTGATTTCGTCCGCCAATATGATCTGGCTCATCACCGCCCCGGGCTTGAATTCCATCTGCCCCGTGGCCAGACTGGGCATGGTGAAGCCCGTGATGTCGCTGGGCATCACGTCCGGGGTGAATTGAATGCGCTTGAAGGTGCAGCTGAGGGACCGGGCCAGGGCCGCCACCAGGGTGGTTTTGCCCACGCCGGGCACGTCCTCGATGAGCACGTGGCCCCGGCACAAAAGGGCGATCAGGGCCAATTCGATGGCCTCGTCCTTGCCCACGATGACCCGGCGGATGTTCTGCTGCAAAGCATATACAATGGAACGAACCTGTTCTTGCTGCATAAAAGCTCCTTGAAAATGACGTTTTCCACCTGTCAGTATAGCGTAAAAAACGGAATTTTGCAATATTTTCGTAAAAGGAATGAAACATTTACATTCTGTTCACAGGCATATTGTGCCCGAGGAGCAAAAAAATAGCCTCCTCCGTTTGGAAGAGGCAGAATGGTCACACGATCACCGACACAACGACAAACACCACACAGCAGAACAGATCGGCCCCCAGGATGCAGAGGTCCTTTTCCGGGTCGTCCAGATCCTCAAAGGTTACCTGGGGCTGTTCGTCCACGTAATCGATGATGTCCCCCGCCATGCGCCGGGGCTTTTTGCGGGGGTTGACGCGCATCATCATCAATTTGGGCAATTTGATGCCGTCCAGCCGCAGATAGGCGATCCAGCTGAGGATGGCGAAGGCGATGCCGCCCAGCAGCATCACGGTGGGCAGAATGACCCGGCCCGCCGATTTAGAATAGAAGAAATTGATGAGCAGCAGCAGGCACAGGGCCAATAAAAACCGGGTGAAGGTCATATAGATGAAGGGCCGGAGCATGTAGGGCTGTATTTTATCCCGCCATTTTTTCATGATTACACCTTCCTTTCGCTTCTTTTACTATACCGATATGGGAGAAGAAAAGCAATAGAAAACACAAAATTGAATTTTAGACCCTCTAAAAATTCAAAAACAAAACATTCTGATCACAAAAAATGAAAAATTTGCAATTTTCTTTGTATTTCAGATGTATTTCCACTTGACGCGGGGGGATGCCTTGATTATAATATCTGCTATACATCCGGTGATGTAAATTATTTTAGGAGGAAGAAACATGAAGAAGCTGCTTTCCCTCGTGTTGGTGCTGTGCATGATGGCGTCCCTGGCGGTCGTCGCCCATGCCGATGAAATCACCGACTATGTGGACTACCAGCTGCAGCGCAGCGAAGTTGAGTATTGGTGCATCCAGCATTCCCAGGGCGCTGTTGACCTGAACGTGCTGTGCAACTGCATCGACGGTCTGCTGACCAACGACAACTATGGCAACCTGATCGCCTGCGTGGCCAAGGATTGGTCCACCGACGACGGCACCAACTGGACCTTCAACCTCCGCGACGACGTCGTGTGGGTCGACTATGAAGGCAACGAGATGGCTGCCCTGACCAGTGAAGACTTCCTGTGGGGCCTGGAGTTCACCCTGAACTACGCCAAGAACGAGGCCGCCAACACCTCCATGCCCATCGAAATGATCCAGGGCGCGGGCGACTACTATGAGTACACCAAGACCCTGGCCGAGAGCGACAAGCAGGCCGCTTTGGATCTGGGCCTGGACAAGTTCCTGGAGATGGTCGGCGTTGCGACTCCCGATGATTACACCATCGTGTACACCTGCACCGCTCCTCTGGGCTACTTCCCCACTGTTGCCACCTACTCCTGCCTGAGCCCCATCAGCGGCGCTCTGCTGGAAGAGATCGGCGCAGACGGCTATCGCAATGTGACCTTCGATACCCTGTGGTACAATGGTCCTTACTATGTGAGCGAGTTCGTGGATCGCTCCTTCAAGGTCTTCACTGCCAACCCCTTCTACTACAATAAGGAAGATAAGCTGTTCAACACCGTCACCGTGCAGATGGTCGAATCTGCTGACCAGGCCTTCCTGCTGTACGAAGCCGGCGACATTGACCGTTATGAGCTGAACCAGGCCAACCTGACCGCCATCTATAACGATCCCGCCGATAAGTTCCATGACTACCTGATTGAAGCCCGTCCCACCAAGTATTCTTATCAGTGGCACTTTAACTATAACCGTAAGGATGAGAATGGTGATCCCGATAAGCAGTGGAACACCGCCATTGCCAACGAGAACTTCCGCAAGGCCTGGTACTGGGGCCTGGATATGACCGACTATCTGGCCCGCACCAACTTCATCAATCCTCAGTCCTGCCAGAACTACGCTTATACTGCCAACGGCGTGGTCACCATGTCTGATGGCCGCGACTACACCGCCGTGGTTCGCGAGAAGCTGGGCCTGGAGTATGATGCTGAAAAATATAGCCGCTTTGACGCTGATAAGGCTGCTGGCTATGTAGCCGCCGCCAAGGAAGAGCTGACTGCCGCTGGCGTTGAACTGCCTGTTAAGGCCCATTATTTCATTCAGGCTGGCAATCAGACTGCTTTGGATAGCGCTGAAGTGCTGAAGCAGGTTATTGAAGCCAATTTGGGTGATATTGTGGAATTGGTTATTGATACCTATGTAACCAACTTCTCTCAGGAAGTCCGCAATCCTCATCTGCAGTCCTTCCAGATCAACGGCTGGGGCGCTGACTTCGGCGATCCCGTCAACTTCATCGGTCAGGAGACCTATGCGGATGACAACGCCTACTATTCTCAGTACTATTCCAACATCAACGAAGTGTCTGCTGACACCGTGCTGGCCGGCGCTGACGAGCTGATCGCCGCCTATCAGGAGTTCACCGCTCTGGAGAAGGCTGCCGCCGCCATCAACGATGATCTGGATGCCCGTTATGAAGGTTTCGCGGAAGCTGAAGCCTGCATGATCGATCATGCGTTGCTGATCCCCTGCTACTATAACGTGGGCTGGATCCTGAGCAAGGTCAATCCCTACAGCCAGGTGTACTGCGCTTACGGCATGATGACCTATCGTTACGTCAACTATGAGACCAACGATGCCGGTTACACCACCGCCGAAATCGCTGATCTGAAGGCTGCTTACGAAGCCAAGTAATCATCACGCAAATCTTTTCTCCGGGCAGTCCCTGCGGGGGCTGCCCGGAGATCCGAAGATTTTGAACACCGTATGCTCCTGCGCAGGGCAAGAGGAATATAAACCTGCCCGGGATCATGCGGTGCATCAAAAAACGTTTTTCGGATGATGGGGTTATCCGAAGGGAAACGCCATGATCCCATTTTTTTTACAGGAGGCGGGAGACGTGCTCAAATATACTTTGAAACGGCTTTTGCAATCGGTCTTGACGGTGCTGCTCATCGTGTCCATCGTGTTCCTGCTCATGCGCCTGCTGCCCACGGACTATTATTTCCGTGAGGACGAGTTGATGAAATTTACGGATGAGCAGAAGAATGAGCGCTTGGAGGCGGAAGGCCTGTTGGACCCCCCGCTGGTGCAGCTGGGCAACTTCTTCCGCAATATGATCCAGTACCAAATCACCAAGGGCAAATCCGTGGTCAAGGCATACGCCCTGGATCAGTATATCAGCGCAAAGCTGAAGGGCGAGACCATCGAACTGGCCAAGGGACAGAAAGCCGGATGGGTCTTTAACCTGGGCATGTCCCGCCGCATCTCCGCCGGTCAGCCCGTGCAGAAGGTCATAGCCGAAAAAATGGGCGTCTCCATGCAGATCGGCCTCATTTCCCTGGCCATCTCCCTGGTGCTGGGCGTGGTGCTGGGCGTCTTGCAGGCGCGGTACAAGGATGGCTTGCTGGATCACATCGGAACCGGCTATACCGTGTTCATCAACGCTGTGCCGCACCTGGTCAGCTATTCCCTGATCCTGATCTTTGGCAACCAGGTGCTGGGCCTGCCCGCCGTGTACAAATCTCGCGATCCCGCCATCTCCCTGATCATGCCCATCGTCTGCCTGGCCCTGGCCTCCACCGCCGGCTACATGCTGTGGATGCGCCGTTACATGGTAGATGAGCTGAACAAGGATTATATCCGCCTGGCCAAGCTCAAGGGCCTGTCCACCACCAAGGTCATGTTCCGCCACGTGCTGAAAAACGCCTTCGTGCCTCTGGCTCAGTATCTACCCTATTCCATCCTGCTCACCGTGGGCGGTTCTCTGCTGGTGGAGAGCTTCTTCGCCATTCCCGGCATGGGTCCGCTGCTGAGCAACGCCATTCCCCGCTATGACCTGAACCTGGTGCAGGCCATCGTTATGTTCTATGCGTCCCTGGGCGTCATCGGCGTGTTCCTGGGCGATATCCTGATGTGCCTGTTCGATCCTCGCATCAAGCTGACCGGAAAGGGGGATGTGCGCTGATGGCAGCCAAGAAAGAAAGAAAAAAGACCGTGCAGGAGCTGGAAGCCCCTGTGGTCAACCTGAACGTCAATTACGATACCGTGGATACCGAGCCCAAAAAGGAACGCCCCATGGGCCGCGAGTATCCCAAGTCCCGGAACAAGATGCCCGAAAAGCAGCTGTTCGAGTTTGCGGAATACCATCCCCAGGATGCTGAGCGCACGGGCTACAGCAACTATTCTTATTGGAAGAGCGTGTGGGCGAACTTTGTGAAAAACAAAGCTGCCGTCACTATGCTGTGCGTTTTTATTGTGTTGTTTATCTTTACCTTTGTAGCGGAGTGGATAAGTCCTTACAAGTTAAAGGAATTGCAGCAGAACAACAACGAGATTTTCTTGCTGCCCAGCAGCGAGCATTGGTTCGGCACCACCCAGGCGGGCAAGGACTACTGGGTCATTACTTGGTATGCCACTCGCGTTTCTATTGGCTTGGCTGCCATGGTTGCTGTGGGTCAGATCGTGGTGGGCACCATCATCGGCTTGATCTGGGGCTATGTGCGCAAGCTGGACCGTCTGTTTACCGAGATCTATAACCTGATCGACAACATCCCCACCATCATCTATATGACCCTGATCGCCCTGATGGTGGGCCAGAGCGTGGGTATTATGGCCGTGGCCATGATCGCCTTCGGCTGGCTGGGCACCGCTCGCAATGTCCGCAATTTGGTATTCATGTATCGTGACCGCGAGTACAATCTGGCCAGCCGCTGCCTGGGCACCCGCCTGTTTCGCATCCTGTTCAAAAACATCTTCCCCTATCTGATCTCCGTCATCGTCCTGCGCCTCACCCTGGCCATCCCGGGCACCATCGCCTATGAGACCACGTTGAGCTACCTGGGCCTGATCAGCGAGGAATACAGCCTGGGTATCCTGCTGCGCAACAGCCGCGACTACTTCCTGCGGTTCCCGCATATGCTGGTATTCCCGGCCATCATCGTATCTATCATCACCATCACGTTCTATCTGGTGGGCAACGCGTTCTCGGACGCCTGCGACCCGCGCAACCATGTGTAAGGAGGGCTGAAAAGCAATGAGCGAAGCAAGAAATTTGCAGGCCGTTGATTTTGACGCCCGCGCGCGCCAGGTGCTTTCCCAGGAGCCCCTGCTCTCCGCCAAGGACGTGGAGGTCACCTTCTCCCTGCGCGGCAACAAGCTGGTGGCCATCCGCCGGGCCAGTCTGGACCTCTACGAGGGCGAGACGCTGGCCATCGTGGGCGAATCCGGCTCCGGCAAATCCGTGTTTACCAAGTGCTTTGTGGGCATGCTGGACAAGAACGGCAGCATCACCCACGGCTCCATCGAATATGACGGCATGGACCTGACCCAGCTGACCGAAAAGCAATGGCTGGGCGTCCGCGGCAAGAAGATCGCCATGGTCACCCAGGACCCCATGACCAGCCTGAACCCCCTGAAAACCATCGGCAAGCAGATCCAGGAATCGGTGGAACTCCATCAGGGCCTGCGGGGCGCCGCCGCCAAGGCGGAGACCATCCGCATGCTGGAAGCCGTGGGTATTCCCGATCCCGAGCGCCGCTACAAGCAGTATCCCCATGAGTTCTCCGGCGGCATGCGCCAGCGCGTGGTCATCGCCATCGCCGTGGCCTGCCGTCCCCAGATCCTGATTTGCGACGAACCCACCACCGCTTTGGACGTGACCATCCAGGCCCAGATCCTGGACCTGATCCGCCGCCTGCAAAAAGAGCAGAACATGACCATCATCTACATCACCCATGACCTGGGCGTGGTGGCCAATGTGGCGGACCGCGTGGCCGTGATGTACGCCGGTCAGGTCATCGAGATCGGCATGGCCAACGAGGTGTTCTTCGATCCCTGGCACCCCTACACCTGGGCCCTGCTGTCCGCCCTGCCCCAGCTGGGCGTCAAGGGCGAAAAGCTGCCCGCCATCGACGGCACCCCGCCGAACCTGTTCAACAAGATCGTGGGCGACGCCTTTGCGCCCCGCAACAAGCACGCCCTGAATATCGACTTCCTGGAGGAGCCGCCCATGTATGAAGTGACGGCCACCCACGAGGTCAAGGCCTGGCTGCGCGATCCCCGCGCGCCCAAGGTGGAGCAGCCCAACGCCATCAAGCTGCTGGAAAGCCAGGACGGCAAATCGAAGGGCACCGATCCCAACGCCTATCATCCGCATCTGGACCCCAACCGGCAGCCGCTGATCGAGGTCAAGAACATGCAGGTCACCTTTGGCACGGGCCGTAAAAAGTTCGTGGCCGTCAACGACGTCAACTTCACCATCTACAAGGGCGAGACCTTTGCCCTGGTGGGCGAGAGCGGCTCCGGCAAGACCACCATTGGCCGCGCCCTGGTGCGCATCAATCCCATCACCGCCGGTGAAGTGTACCTGGAGGGCCAGAAGATCAACGGCAAGATCACCAAGGCCCAGGACCTGAACGTCATCCGCTCCTGCCAGATGATCTTCCAGGACCCCATGGCCTCCCTGAACGAGCGCGCCAAGGTGGACTACATCGTCTCCGAGGGCCTGATCAACCATCACCTGTACAGCAGCGAGCAGGAGCGCCAGGAGAAGGTGCAGAAGGCCCTGGAGGAAGTGGGCCTGCTGCCCGAGTTCTCCAGCCGCTTCCCCCATGAATTCAGCGGCGGCCAGCGCCAGCGCATCGGCATTGCCCGCGCGCTGATCATGGAGCCCAAGTTTATCGTGGCCGACGAGCCCATCAGCGCCCTGGATGTGTCCATCCGCGCCCAGGTGCTGAACCTGCTCAACGACCTCAAGCAAAAGCGCGGCCTCACCTATATGTTCATCGCCCATGACCTGAGCGTCGTGCGCTTCATCTCTGACCGCATTGCCGTCATCCACAAGGGCCGCATCGTGGAATTGGCCGAGGCTGAGGAGCTTTTCCTCCATCCCCTGCATCCCTATACCCAGGCCCTGCTTTCCGCCGTGCCCAACCCCAATCCCTACCTGGAGCGCACCAAGAAGCTGCTGGTCTATGATCCCTCCATCCATGATTACAGCACGGATAAACCCGTGTGGGAGGAGATCCTGCCCGACCACTTCATCTATGGCAATCAGCGGGAGCTGGACGGCTATCGCAAGACGTTGGGATTGTAATCAAATATCTAAAAAGAACCGTGCGGGCATGCCTGCGCGGTTCTTTTGCGCAGGACAGGGGATGCCTGTCTCATTCATTTTTTCACGATTTGTTCTGTTTGACGATCCTATGGTTTTATGTTATGATAGGAACAAGCGGATGAGGTGATGCTATGTCTGAAAGCAAAACGGTGACTTTTGTGCTTGGTGGCATGGTTTTTGAGTATGACGAAGCGAAAAACCAGGCAAATATCAAAAAGCACGGCATCTCCTTTCGCAGCGCTGCACGTGTCTTTTTCGATTATGACCGCATCGAAATGTATGACGAGGAAAACAGTCAGGAAGAAGACCGATATGATACTATCGGTGAGACTTCCGCGGGAAACGGAAGCACCGTCATAGGCAATGTGAACCGGGTGGACGCCCGGATCAACGATATCCTTTTTGTGGTCTGCACGGAAAGATCCCGGATGGAAGACAATGGCAGAGAAATAGAGGTAACAAGGTTGATTTCAGCCCGAATGGCAACGAATTTTGAAAGGGGGCTATACTATGGAAAATATGTCTAAGGTTTCTGATGCGCTGCAAAGAGAGCTGGCTTTTACCGCGGAAGAGCAGAATGAACTGGACAGGGCCCGAAAAATGCCCATTACCTTTGATAGGGATTGCCCCGAAACCACCCCGGAGCGCGCTTTGAAATTCAAACGCGTCAATCCACCGCGAAAAACTTCCAATCCAGCGTGATTGGTAAAATAAGGAGGTATTTTACATGCTGATCGTCACAACGGAAACCATCAACGGTAAGGAATTGGAAATGCTGGGTATGGTCAAGGGGAGCACCATCCAGACGGTGAACGCCATCCGCGATATCGGCGCGGGGCTCAAAACCCTGGTGGGCGGCGAATTGAAAAAGTACAACGAGATGATGGACAAGGCGCGGCAGATCGCCACCGATCGCATGGTGGAGGAGGCACAGCGACTGGGCGCGGACGCCATCGTGGGCGCGCGCTATGCCACTTCCGCCATCATGCAGAGCGCCGCGGAGGTCATGGCCTACGGTACTGCGGTCAAATTCAAATAAGCAGGCATGATAAAAGCGGGTGGGTGATCCCCGCTTTTATACTGCGCCTGCCATAAAAAGTTGAGAAACGGAAGATCGTCAGATGAAAAAGCATATATACATGGTATGGATAAGCCTGTTGATTATCCTTTGCATGGCTGTGTCTTTTGCGGAACCCCTCCCGGCGGAGGGCGCGTTTTCCGATCCGGACGCTTACCTGGCCTATCGGATGAGCCAAGCGGCAGATGACGGCCAGGCGGCCTTCGCCTATGAAAACGATCCTGCGGAGAACCCTGCCGCCATGAAGGATATCGTGGCAAATCCCGCCGCTGTGTTCGGTTTTTCTCCCAGCCCCGATTCCACGCGGCTGAAAGAGTTTGCGGATGCCATCGACTGGACAGATCCCCAGCAGGTCGCCCAGGCCCGGGAAACCCGCAGGGCGTATCATGAGGGCATGGCCGCTCTGTACCGCCTGATCGAAGACATGCTGGGCGAGGCGAAGCCCATCGAAGAAATTGCCCGCGCCGTCAGCACGCGGCGCAACGAAATCCGCTTGGAAGCCTGTCAGGATGATCCCGAGGGGCTTGCCCGCGTGAAGCAAAGCAACCTGGATACCTACGGCAACGAGCTTGGACCAACGCCGGATTCCCTGTATGAGAAATATGGTTCGTGGCAAACGGTCTTGGAAAAAGCCCTGGGGACAAACGCCGGCATGGATGCCTGCCTGGGCTTCTACGATGAATATTTTGAGCTATATGACCTTAACGCGGAATAAAACAGAAAAGCGGGCGATGGATCGCCCGCTTTTGCTGTCCGCTCCATGTGCGCGCAAGATAACTTTTTATTCTTTCCGGATGCCTTTTACTTCGTAATCCTCCGCCTCCACGGCCTGGCGCAGGGCGTTTTCGTCCAGGGGCTTTTCGGCTTCCACACGGGCGATGCCGTCCCTGTGGCTGGCTTCGGCGCTGAGGACGCCGGGAAGGGCCTCCAGGGCTTTTTTCACGGTGGCTTCGCAGTGCTCGCACATCATGCCTTCGACGGTCAGCACGTAGTTCGCGCCGATGCTTTCAGCGGAAGGAGCCTTGGCAGCGCGCTTATGGTCATGACTGGGATCGCGGAGCTTGAAAAGGTTCAGCCGCAGGGCATTGCTCACCACGCAGAAGCTGCTCAGGCTCATGGCCGCCGCGCCGAACATGGGGTTCAGCGTCCAGCCGAAGAGGGGGATAAAGAGTCCCGCCGCCAGGGGGATGCCGATGACGTTATAGATGAAGGCCCAGAACAGGTTTTCGTGGATGTTGCGCAGCGTGGCGCGGCTCAGGCGGATGGCGGCGGGCACGTCGCTCAGGCGGCTCTTGACCAGCACCACGTCGGCGGCGTCGATGGCCACGTCGGCCCCCGCGCCGATGGCGATGCCCATGTCTGCCCGGGTCAGGGCCGGGGCGTCGTTGATGCCGTCGCCCACCATGGCCACTTTGCCCTGGCGCTTGAGGCGGCGGATAACGGCCTCCTTGCCGTCGGGCAGCACGCCCGCGATGACCTCGTCCACGCCCGCCTGACGCCCGATGGCCTCCGCCGTGCGCTGGTTGTCGCCGGTGAGCATCACCACGCGGATGCCCATGTTGCGCAGTTCCTTGATGGCTTGGGGGCTGTCCTCCTTGATCACGTCCGCCACGGCGATCATGCCCAGCAGCTTGTCATCCCGCAGGAACAGGAGCGGCGTTTTGCCCTGATTGGCCAAGGCCTGGGCCTGGGCCCGCAAAGCCTGGGGGATGGGGGCCTTTTCCGATATGAATTTGAGGCTGCCGCCCAGCAGCGTGTCGTTTTCCACTTTGGCCTGCACGCCGTTGCCGGGCAGGGCGGCGAAATCGGCCACTTCATCCAGGGACAGCTGCCTGTTTTCCGCCTCCCGGGCCACGGCCTTGGCCAGAGGGTGCTCGCTGCGCTTTTCCAGGGTAGCGGCCAGGCGCAGCAGGGCAGTTTCGTCCAGGCCCTCTGCGGGGACGATATCCGTCACCTGGGGCTCGCCGCGGGTGATGGTGCCGGTCTTATCCAGGGCAATGATGTCCACCTTGCCCGCCTCCTCCAGGGAGACGGCAGTTTTGAACAGGATGCCATTGCGGGCGCCCAGGCCGTTGCCCACCATGATGGCCACGGGGGTGGCCAGGCCCAGGGCGCAGGGGCAGCTGATCACCAGCACGCTGATGCCCCGGGCCAGGGCATAGCCGATCTCCCGGCCCGCCAGCAGCCAGATCAGGGTGGTGACGATGGCGATGCTGATGACAACGGGCACGAACACGCCGGACACCTTGTCCGCGATCTTGGCGATGGGCGCTTTGGTGGCCGCCGCGTCGCTGACCATGCGGATGATCTGGCTGAGGGTGGTGTCCTCGCCCACGCGGGTGGCCTCGCAGCGCAGATAGCCGCTTTGGTTCACCGTGGCGGCGGATACGCTGCTGCCCGCTTCCTTGTCCACAGGAATGCTTTCGCCGGTGAGGGCGGCCTCGTTCACGGCGCTGCTGCCCTCCAGCACGATGCCGTCCACGGGGATGTTGTCCCCGGGCCGCACAATAAATTGATCGCCCTTTTTCACCTGCCCGATGGGCACTTCGGTTTCCTTGCCGTTTATCAGGATCACCGCGGTCTTGGGGGCCAGCTTCATCAGGCCCTTGAGGGCGTCGGTGGTCTTGCCCTTGGACCGGGCCTCCAGCATCTTGCCCACGGTGATCAAGGTCAATATCATGGCGGCGGACTCAAAATAGAAGTCCATCATGTAGGCCATCACGGCCTCGTGGTTGCCGTCCACCACGGCGCGGGTCATGGCCAACAGCACGTACAGGCTCCAGGCAAAGGACACCGAGGAGCCCAGGGCCACCAGGGTATCCATGTTGGGGGCGCGGTGCCACAGGGATTTGAAGCCGCTGATAAAGAACTTCTGGTTGATCACCATGATCAGGGCGGCGAAAACCATCTGCACGATGCCCATGGCCACGTGATTGTCGTTGAAAAACGCGGGCAGAGGCCAGCCCCACATCATGTGGCCCATGGAAACGTACATCAGAGGGATGAGCAGGCACAGGGACGCGATGAGCCGTTTTTTCAGCACCGGGGTCTCCCGGTCCTTGAGGGCGTCCGCGTCGGCGCCGGGCGCGGCCTGGGCGGCGTTTGCTCCCTTCAGGGAAGCGCCGTAGCCCGCATTTTCCACCGCCTGGATGATGGCGGCGGGAGCCGCCGTGCCTTCCACGCCCATGGAGTTGGTCAGCAGGCTCACGGCGCAGCTCTGCACCCCGGGCACCGCCGATACGGCCTTTTCCACCCGCGCCTGGCAGGCGGCGCAGCTCATGCCGGTCACGTTATATTGTTCCATGCTCTCACCTCATCAGCCTTTCGATGGTGGCAATCAGCTCGTCCGCCACCTCGTCCTTGCCCTCCCGGATATCCCGCACCACGCAGGAATGGATGTGCGAGCGCAATATCTCCCGGTTCAGGGCGTCCATCGCGGCGGCAATGGCGGCGGACTGAGTCAGCACATCGTTGCAGTAGGCGTCGTTTTCGATCATCTTTTTGACGCCGCGCACCTGACCCTCGATGCGGCTCAGGCGGTTGAGCAGCTTCTTTTTCTGATCTTCGTCGCGCACGGTTCTGCGCGCGCAGGCGGGGCAGCCCGCCTCCTGATATTCTGTCATGGGATTGCCTCCAATATACCCTCGTGGGGTATTTCGATTATATACCCGGCGGGGGTATGTGTCAAGGGGATATCGATGCTTTTCTTATAGCAAAATAATACGCGCCTTCTTCCGAAAGCGCGTATCCTCATTTTCTTTCAGCGTCCGTCATTCCTGCCCGTTCCCCTGATATTGCTCCATGCCGATCATCAGGTACAGCGTCATGGCGTCCCGGAAGGAGCGCAGGTCATAGCCCGTGAGCCGCTGGAGGCGCTCCACGCGGTAGAGCAGGGTGTTTTTGTGGATGAACAGGGCCCGGGCGGTGTTGGACACGCTGAAGCTCTGCTGGCACCACACGCGGATCATATGCTTGATTTCCTCGGCGTCCCGCTGCTCCTGGAGCACCTCCATGGCGTGGGCGGCGGCGCGGCTGTAATGCCTGTTCGGGATGGCGGAGATCATGCGCTCCAGCACCACGTCCTCGGACAGGAGCACGGGTGCGGCGGGGAGCGCGCGCTGGGCGATGCGGGCGGTCAGCATGGCCTCCTCGCAGGAGGTTTGCAGGGCCGCCACACCGGTGGCCACGGAGCCCACGCCGATGACGCAGTCCGGCTGGATCTTTTGCAGGCTGGCGTGCAGGGAGAGGCAGCGTTCCCGCAGCTGCTCCTGGCTGGGGTCGCCGTGAATCCCTGCGGAGAGGGCTGCCAGCACCAGGATCTGCCGGGGGGAAAGGGCGGCGGCGATGCTTTGCTGGAGATTGAAGGCCTGATCCACGGCTTCCTGCACGGCGTCCATCACGTCAGACGGGATATCGGCGACGATCAGCACCGCCGCCCGGGGCACGGTCAGATCGCAGCCGATGGCGCTGGCCCGGGCGATGATATGGGCCTTTTGATCCTCCGCTCCGCTGAAATACAGGATCTCCCGCAGCAGGCTCCGGCTCTCCTGATCCCGGATCACCCGCTGCTTCTGCCCGGCGCGGTAGCGCACCAGCATTTCCGCGAAGGCGCGGATCAATTGCCCGTACTGGGATACCCGGGCGGGATCGCCGGTGATGCCCACCGTGCCCACCAGCCGCCCGTCAAACTCCAGCGGCAGGGTCACGCCCGCGAAGGTGCCCACCAGACTGCTGGCGGAGTCCCGGTCATGGGTGACGATATGGCCCGTTTGCAGCACGGCCAGGGAGGCTTCGTGCAATTCTCCGATGCGTTCCTCATCGGAGCAGCCCACGATGATCCCGGCGGTATCGGTGATCAGCACCTTGTCTCCAATCAGCCTGCCGGACAGCTCCACCAATTCCTGGCTCAGATCCTTTATTGTCTCCATCGTCCGTATCCTTTCCCGGCCTTTGGCGCTCTGTTCAAATAAACAAAAATATTCGTATGTTCGGCACAATGCATTCTTTTCGTTCTCATGATATAATAAATTCAATTAAATGTCAAACGTGCGGGTGTTCTGTATTCAATTTTCATTTATAAACAACGAAAAAACAATGTGGAATATCTGCATATTCGTACAAAACAATAAAAATGGAGGCAGATGCTATGAATCCTAAGAAAATCGCGATTCTGGGCGGCGGCAACGGCGCGCACGTGATGGCCGCGGAGATGACGCTCAAGGGCCATACTGTGAATCTGTATGAAATGCCCAAGTTCCGGCAGAACATGAAAGAGGTATTCGAGACCCGCACCATTCATCTGCAGGGCAACATTCCCGAATTGCAAGGCCCCGTGACGCTGAACATGGTCACCGACGACATCGCCAAGGCGGTGGAGGGCTGCCATTATATCTGCCTGGTCACACCGGCCTTCGCTCATGCCGATTATGCCCGCATGCTCTTCCGGTCCCGAATATGTTGGCTCTCTGCTGAGCGTGTTCCCCGAAGTTCGTCAGTATGTTGAGGAAGTCACCGAGAAGGTGTACAACGCCGAATATACTCCCGAGCAGGGCGTCGAAGAGCTGGTCAAGCTGGCCGACGAAGCCATCGAGAACTACAACCTGGTCAACTATTAATCCAATCGCAAGGAGCGCCTTCGGGCGCTCTTTTTTTATGTCTTTCTTTACAGATTGCCGGTTTAAGAGTACAATAAAGGGCGTGCTTTGATTCTATGTGGGGGGCAATTGCTTTTTATGGCGACGATTATCCAGGTTCTTTTGCCGGTGCTGCTGATCATGGCGCTGGGGTATATCCTGCGCAGGACGCGCGTTTTCAGCGATCAGGGGATCGGCGAGCTCAAATTTCTGGTGACCAAGATCATCCTGCCCGTGGCGATTTTCCATGCTCTCAGCACGGCGGAATATTCGCGGCAGGTCTGGCAGCGGGTAGCCGTTATGTTCGTCATGATGGCCGTATCCTTTGGCATCGGCTATCTGCTGCGGCCCCTGATGCGGGAGCCCTTCCGCAAATACGTCCCCTTCATGGTGTCCGTCTATGAAGGCGGCATGATGGCCTATCCGCTGTATACCCATCTGTGCGGCATGGAGAATCTGTCCCATATCGCCCTGCTGGATATCGCGGGCCTGCTGTTTGGGTTCAGCGTATACATGAGCCTGCTCACCTTTACGGAAAGCGGCGAAAAGCCCAGCGCGGGCAAGCTGATCCGGGACGCCTTCAAAAGCCCGCCCTTCATTGCCGCCCTGCTGGGCATCCTTATGGGGATCAGCGGCGGGATGCGGATTTTCCTGACCACGGCGGCAGGCGCGGTCTATCAGTCCGCGGAGCAGATGATCACCGCGCCGCTGTCCGTCATCATCCTGCTCATCGTGGGATACAGCATCCAACTGGAAAAGGATATGATCGCTCCCTGCCTGAAAACGGTGGCCCTGCGCGCCGCTCTCCAGGCGGTCATGGTGGTGGGCACCCTGTGGGCCATGCACCGCTTCATCGGCCAGGATCGCCTGACCGACTTGGCCGTTATCATCTATATGTCGGCCCCAGCCACCTTCAGCATGCAGTCCTTCGTCAAGGATCACCGGGGCGGCCATTATGTCTCCACCGCCAACGCCATCTATTGCTTCGTGTCCATTGCCGTGTTCGCCGCGGCGTCGGTGCTGATGGGGTAAAAAAGTACGCGCTCTCTGCCGAAAGCGCGTATTATCTATTTTTGTTCTTTTAGTGCCTTCAATACCTGCTTCTGCACCGGCAGCCGGTCCCAGGGCTTATAGCGGCTGGCATACTCCTTTTGCAGCTGGGCGGCGGTGTCGGGCGCAAGAAAGGGGATCAGGGGCAGCGCATGCCTTTCCAGGGCCCGCAGCATCCACTGGGCGGCCAGGGGCCAGGCTGCATCCTCATGGAAAAGCAGCAGGCGCACAGCTTGCCCGGCTTCCTGGGAGGAGGGGGACAGGCCTTGCATCTGGCCGATGAGCTGCTCCACCCGTTCATCCAGGCGCTCGTGACAGGGATCGTTTTGCAGCGGATGCCCGAACCCCAGCAGGCCGTCCGTGGGCTTGCGCTTTTTTTCATAGTTATCCAGGTCCTGCCGGTAATCCGCCAGGGCCTGTTTCAGTGCGGCCATCAGTTCATCCATGGAGGCGCCTCCCGTCATTTCATGGTGTGCTCGTCGCGCTTGCGCTGCTCGTCTTCTTCCTCTTGGGTGCTGTGACGCCAGGTGTGGATGGCATAGACAAACAGCCCGATGGCCGCCAGCACAAAGAGCCCGATGCACAGGAACCGCACCGTGGGTGTCATGGTGGTGTCAGTGTCCAGCCGCGCCTCAAAGAGCTGATAGGCCAGATACAAGAGATATGCCGCCACGACGGCCATCAGGCTGGCTCTGTTTTTTTCGCTGTTCAATGGAACCACTCCTTCTATCCACAAACCCCCGTGACGGGTGTCACGGGGGCGTATGGATGATGGTTTTCGATCACTTTTGCTTCTGCTTGGAAAGGATATCGAACACCACGGCGGCCAGCAGCACGAAGCCCTTGACCACGCGCTGATAGTTGGCGTCCAGGCTGATGAGGCTCATGCCCAGGTTGATGACGCCGATCAGGGTAGCGCCGATGACCATGCCCAGCACAGTGCCCGCGCCGCCGCTGGCGGATACGCCGCCCACCACGCAGGCGGAGATGGCGTCCATCTCAAAGTTCTTGCCCACGTCGGCATAGGCGGATTGAGAACGGGCCACCACCGTGAAGGTGGCAATGGCGGTCAGGATGGCCATGTTCAGGTAGGCCAGGAACATGATGCGGCGGGTGTTGACGCCGGACAGGCGGGCCGCCTCCATGTTGCCGCCCACCACGTAGAAGTGGCGGCCAATGGTGGTCTTGCTGGTGATGAAGCTGTAAATCAGCACGATACCGGCCACCCACAGCAGGGTGGTGGGGATGCCGCCGTCCAGGGACAGGCGGGTCATCACCAGGATGATCACGGCGGCGCCCAGGCCGCTCTTGAGGGCGGCGGATTTCATGCTGTCCGCTTCATAGCCCTTGGCCAGACGGTTCTTGCGGGTGGTGAAGATCACCAGCACCACCAGGGCGGCCATCAGCAGGCCAAAGATGAAGCAGGGCCAGTTGAAAACGCCCTTTTCGCTGGGGAACACGCGGCCATAGAACAGGTTCTGGAAGGATACCGGGAAGGGCGCCAGGGAGCCGGTCTTGGAATTGGCCGACAGGATGGAGGTGCCCAGTCCGCGGAAGGACAGGAAGCCCGCCAATGTGGCGATCCACGGGGGAATGTGCACATAGGCGATCAGGAAGCCCAGCACCACGCCGTAGACCACGCCGATGGCCAGCAGCAGCAGGATGGATACGCCGGTGCTCAGGCCCTGCACGATCATGAACACGCCGCCCAGCGCGCCCAGCAGGCACACGAAGGCGCCGCAGCTCAGGTCGATGTTACCGCCGGTGAGCATGCACATCAGCATGCCCGTGCCCAGGATGTACACGTAGGCGTTCTGGTTGATCAGCTCGGTAAAGCTGGAGGGCTTGAAGATGCCGCCCTTGGTCAGGATCAGGAAGAACAGGTACACGAGCACCAGCACGATGAGCATGGCGTTCTTTTTGAGTATCGCGGAAATCGATTTCTTTTCCATCGTTTTGTCCTCCTTCCCGCCTTACCGCTTCTGCCGCTTGGACAGCACGTCAAACATGACGGCGATCAGCAGCACGATGCCCTTGACCACCTTCTGATAGTTGGCGTCCACGCCCACGATGATCATGCCCTTGTTGATGACGCCCATCAGGATAGCGCCGATGATCATGCCGCTCACCTTGCCGGTGCCGCCATAGGCGGAAGCGCCGCCGATGAAGCAGGAGGCGATGGCGTCCATTTCGTAGCCCTCGCCGTACACCGGGTCGATGCCCTTGGCGCGGCCCGCGGTCAGGATGCCAGCCAGACCGGCCAGCAGGCCGATATTGGCATAGGCGAACCAGAACACGTTGCGGGTCTTGACGCCGCTGAGGGCCGTGGCCTTTTCATTGCCGCCCACGGCGTACAGATGACGGCCAATGGCGGTCTTGGTGGTGATGTAGGCGTAGATGCCCAGGATCAGGGCGATCCAGATCAGCACCATGGGGAAGCCGCGGTAGCAGGCCAGCTTGAAGCTGACCCACAGCACCAGCACGGAGATGACCACGGTGGAGATCACCTGGCCCGGGATGGACTGAGCGATGCCCAGCTTCTTCTGGGACAGGATCTTGTGCACCTTGAGGATGATGAACACGATGGTGGCCACCAGGCCGATGCACATGCAGGTGACGTTGAATTTGGTGATGAAGTTTTCGCCGATCAGCTTGGCCAGTCCGGCGTTGTCCTTGGTGAACACGCTGTCGAGGCTCGGCATATTCTGGCGGATCACATCGGGTACATAGCTGCTTTTTCCGTTGCCAAACATTTGCAGGAAACGCTCATTGGCAATATCCACGCGATAGCCGTTGAGCACCACGTTGCTGAAGCCGCGGAAGGCGTACATGCCGGCCAGCGTGGCGATGAAGGCCGGCACCCGCACCTTGGCGATCCAGAAGCCCTGGAATGCACCGATGGCCAGGCCGATGGCCAGCATGGCCAGCACCGCCAGCCACATGTTAATGCCGGACGCCATCATGACGCAGCCGATGGCGGCGGTAAAGCATACCACCGAGCCCACGGACAGGTCGATGTTGCCGCCTGTCAGGATGCACATCAGCATACCGGTGGCCAGCACGAACACGTAGGCGTTTTCTGCAATCAGGCTTGTGATCATGGAGGGCTGCAAAATTTGCCCTCGTTTGCCGGGCCACAGGGCGAACACCGCGGTGACCACCACCAGGGCGATGATCATGGTATATTTCTGAAAAAATTCTCCGGCCTTGAAGTTTTTCGCTTTTTCATTCATCGTCAAGCACCCCTTCCCGACCGGAGGATGGCCGCCATGATGTTCTCCTGGGTGGCGTCCTCCGCCTTCATTTCGCCGATGATCTTCGCCTCGTTCATGATGTAGATGCGATCGCTCATGCCCAGCACCTCGGGCAGCTCGGAGCTGATCAGCACCACGCACTTGCCCGCGGCGGCCAGATCGTTGATGATGCAGTAGATTTCATATTTCGCGCCCACGTCGATGCCGCGGGTGGGTTCGTCCAGCAGCAGGATATCGGGCTCGGCGAACATCCACTTGGCCAAAAGCACCTTCTGCTGGTTGCCGCCGGACAGGTTGCCCACCAGCTGTTCCACCGAGGGCGTCTTGATCTTCAGCTTATCCCGGTATTCCTCGGCCACGGCGTATTCCTTGTCGCCGTCGATGACGGTGTTCTTGGAAATGGCGTCCAGGTTGGCCAGAGAGGTGTTCACCTTGATGGACTGGGAAAGCACCAGGCCGTTGCCCTTGCGGTCCTCGGTCACGTAGGCGATCTTGTGCCGGATGGCGTCGGATTCGCTCTTGCGCAGCTTGATGGGCTTGCCGTCGATTTTGAGCTCGCCCGAGAAATTGACGCCGTAGCTCTGGCCGAAGATGCTCATGGCCAGCTCCGTGCGCCCCGCGCCCATCAGGCCGTAAATGCCCACCACTTCGCCCTGGCGCACGTTCAGGGATACGTCGTCCACCACCTTGCGCTCGGGGTACAGGGGATGGTGCACCGTCCAGTGATCGACCTCCATGCGGATGGGGCCGATCTTGACGTTTTCGCGCTTGGGGAAGCGGTTGGTGATCTCGCGGCCCACCATGCCCTTGATGATGCGTTCCTCGCTGACGGGCTCCTTGCCGTGATTGTCGATGGTTTCAATGGTGGTGCCGTCGCGGATCACTGTTATTTTGTCCGCCACATAGGATACTTCGTTCAGCTTGTGGGTGATGATGATCATGGTCATCCCCTGCTTTTTGAAGCTGAGCATCAGATCCAGCAGCGCGCGGGAATCTTCTTCGTTCAGGGAGGAGGTGGGTTCGTCCAGGATCAGCAGCTTGGCCTTCTTGGCCAGGGCCTTGGCGATCTCCACCAATTGCTGCTTGCCGGTGCCGATGGTTTTCACCTGGATCTTGGAGCTTTCCTCCAAGCCCACCATTTTCAGGTATTTATCGGCTTCCGAGTAGGTTTTGTTCCAGTTGATGGCGAATTTGTGCCCGCACTCGTTGCCCAGGTACATGTTTTCGCCGATCGTCATCTCAGGAACCAGTGCCAGCTCCTGGTGGATGATGACGATGCCCAGTCTTTCAGAATCCTTGATGTTGTTGAATTTGCAGACCTGCCCGTTGTAGATGATATCTCCTTCGTAGGTGCCGTAAGGATAGATACCGCTCAGTACGTTCATCAGGGTGGATTTGCCCGCGCCGTTTTCGCCCACCAGCGCGTGGATCTCGCCCTCTTCCACCTGTAGATTTACGTTGTCGAGCGCTTTTACACCCGGGAAAGTCTTTGTGATATTTTTCATTTCCAGCAGAATCTTGGCCATGGCGCTCCTCCAGCTTCTCAATCAGATGGAAATATTTGACTTCCCTTAAAAATCCGAAATGATGCAGGCGGGTTCCCCCGCCTGCATCGTTTCATGGCTTACAGGCTTTGCCTGTTATAAAGCTTATTGCAGCTGATCGGCGGTGTAGTAGCCGGATTCAATCAGCAACTCGGCATAGTTGTTCACATCGGCAAAAACGGGTTCGCACAGGAAGGAAGGCACGGTGATCTTGCCGTTGTTGTAGGTTTCGGTATCGTTGACGTCAACGGTCTCGCCCGCCAGGATCTGGCCAACCATCTTCACGACCTGAGCAGCCAGGGTACGGGTGTCCTTGAACACGGACATGCTCTGCTTGCCGGCGATCATGTTCTTCACGTTGGAGATGTCGCAGTCCTGACCGGTGATGATGGGCCATTCGCCGTCATAGCCGTCTTCAAGAGCGTTCTCCACGCCCAGAGCGGTGGAGTCGTTGGAGCACAGCCAAGCGTCAATGTTGGAACCATCGGAATAGTTGGCCAGAACAGTGGTAGCACGGTTCTGGGCAACTTCGGTCTTCCAGGTGGGGGTAGCAACCTTATCGAACTCGATCTGGCCGGATTTCACGGTCAGCTTGCCGGCGTCCAAGTAGGGCTGCAGCACGTCCATGGCGCCCTGATAGAAGTAGAGAGCGTTATTGTCGCCGGGGTCACCAGCGGTGATTTCCAGGGCGAAGGGGCCGGCGGCGTTGTCCAGGTCCAGAGCTTCCTTGATGTAGGTGCCCTGCACGGTGCCGACCTTGTAGTTATCGAAGGTGGCATAGTAGGAAACGGCGTCGGATTCCATCAGCAGGCGGTCATAAGCGATGACCGGGATGCCCTTTTCCTTGGCCAGATCCAGGGCGGAGCCCAGGGAGGAACCTTCGATGGCGGCGATCACGACGACCTGCGCGCCATTGTTGATCATGTTGGTCACCTGGTTCAGCTGCTGCTGCACGTCGTTGGAGGCGAACTGCAGGTCCACTTCATAGCCGGCTTCTTCCAGCAGCTTCTGCATGTTTTCGCCGTCCTGGTTCCAGCGCTGCAGGTCCTTGGTGGGCATGGACACGCCAACCTTCTGGCCTTCCGCCAGGGCGCTCATGCTCATGCAAGCCATCATGATGCACAAGAGGATCGCAAAGAACTTCTTCATACGGGTACACTCCTTTATTAAATTTTGTGAACATTAAATAAATAATGCCCACATTTACCTGTATGTTAGCACAAGAACCGCTGAATGTCAAGCAAGAATATTGCTAAATGATACAAACTTTTTAATATTCAAACGCGCCCTCGAACACGAAGGTCACTTCCCCCGTCAGCGTCATTTTGTCCTTTTCGCAGCGCACAGTCAGATCGCCGCCGGGCAGCTTGACCAGAATATCCCGATCCATGGCGCACAAGCCCGTGTTCACCGCCGCGGCAGCCACCGCGCAGGCGCCCGTGCCGCAGGCCAGGGTCTCGCCGTTGCCCCGCTCCCACACCCGCAGGCGCAGGGTGGTGGGGTTGATGGCCCGCACGAACTCGGTGTTCACGCCCTCGGGAAACAGGGGCGAATGCTCAAACTGCGGCCCCAGCCGGGGTAGGTCCAGGCCATCGATGGCGTCGCAGAAAACGACGCAATGGGGATTGCCAACGCTTACGCAGGTGGCGGTATAGGTCTGATTGCCCACGGTCAGAGGGATGCCCACGGCCTCCGGGGCGTCCGACAGCAGGGGGATGGCGGCAGGAGTGAAATCCGGTCTGCCCATCTCTACCGATACGGCGTGGGCCCGCCCGTCCCGGGGATGCACCCGCAGATGATGGATGCCGTCGGCGGATTCGATGGTCATGTACTCGCCGCGCACGTAGCCCTGATCGTACAGATATTTGGCGATGCAGCGGATGTTGTTGCCCGCCATGCGGCCCTCGCTGCCGTCTCGGTTGAAGGAGCGCATCCTGGCGTCCGCGGCCTCGGATTTTTCCATCAGCACGATGCCGTCCCCGCCGATGCCGTAGTGGGGCGCGCACAGCTGCACGCACAGGGATTCCGGGCAGGTGATGCGCCCGTCGAAATTTTCAATGAAGATGTAATCGTTGCCGCAGGAGTGCATCTTGACAAAGGGGATGCGCTGCCGCCATTTGCGCATGCGGTTGATGTCCACAAGCTCGGTGTTGCGGGCGGTGAAGCGGCTGGCCATGATGTCCGCCAGGGCCCCCGCCGTGTCCAGGGAGGTGAGGCAGGGGATGGAGAGCTGCATGGCCTTGCGGTGCAGCCGGGTGTAATCGCCGATGGTGGCGTCCTTCACTGCGCCGGTGTAGACGATATAATGGATGCGGCCCGCTTCCATCAGGGCGGTGATCTGTTCCTTTTCCGCGGTCTCCGCCGCGATGCCCAGACTGCCGATGGCCCGGGCCGTGCCCGACGTGGCGAAGAGAGTCAGGCCCAGATCGTGGAAGCGCTTGGCCAGGGACAGCACCTCCTGATAGTCCGTGTCCTCCACGCTCAGGAACACGCCGGGGCGCTCCTGCCCCGGAGCGGGCACGCTGAGCCCCGCGGCGGTGAGACCCTTGAACAGCGCCTCCGCCATGGTCTTGCCGATGCCCAGCACCTCGCCGGTGGATTTCATCTCCGGGCCCAATATGCTGTTGGCGTCGGTCAGCTTTTCAAAGGAGAACACGGGCACCTTCACCGCGCAGTAGGGCGGCGTGCGGTATAACCCCGTGCCGTAGCCCAGATCCCGCAGCCTTTCGCCCAGCATCACCCGGGAGGCCAGGGCCACCATGGGCACCTTGGTCACCTTGCTGATGTAGGGCACCGTGCGGCTGGCCCGGGGATTGACCTCGATGACGTAGAGCTCGTCCCCGTAGATCAGGTATTGGATGTTCACCAGCCCTTTGGTCCCCAGGGCCAGGGCCAGCTTTTCGCTGCAATCGCAGATCCTGCGCAGAAACACGTCGTTCAGGTTGTAGGGCGGATAGACGGCGATGCTGTCGCCGCTGTGGACCCCCGCCCGCTCGATGTGCTCCATGATGCCGGGGATCAGCACGTCCGCGCCGTCGGAGATCACGTCCACCTCCAGCTCGATCCCGGGCAAATACTGATCCACCAGCACGGGATTCTCGATGCCCCCGGCCAGGATCTTTTCCATGTAGGCGGCGGTCTGCTCCCGGGAGCGGGAGATGGTCATGTTCTGTCCGCCGATGACGTAGCTGGGCCGCAGCAGCACGGGATAGCCCAGGCTGTCGGCGGCGTCGAGGGCTTCCTGCATCGTGCGCACGCTCCTGCCCTTGGGACGGCGGATGCCAAAGCGCTCAAGCAGCGCGTCAAAGCGCTCCCGATCCTCCGCCATGTCGATGGATTCCGCGCTGGTGCCCAGGATGGGGATGCCCTGGCCGTCCAGATATTGGGTCAGCTTGATGGCCGTCTGGCCGCCGAAGGCCACCACCACGCCGATGGGCTGCTCCACCTGGATGATGCTCATCACGTCCTCGGGACAAAGGGGCTCAAAGTACAGCCGATCCGCGGTGTCGTAGTCCGTGGACACGGTTTCCGGGTTGTTGTTGACGATCACCACGTCGCAGCCCATTTCCCGCAGCGTCCACACGCAATGCACCGAGCTGTAATCAAACTCGATGCCCTGGCCGATGCGGATGGGGCCGCTGCCCAGCACCATCACCACGGGCCGTCCGCTGCGCCGCAGGCTGCGGCTTTCGCAGGCGGTGTCGGTACAGGAGTAGAAATAGGGGGTCTCCGCGGCAAATTCCGCCCCGCAGGTGTCCACCATCTTGTAGCTGTATTGCCAGCCGGGCAGATCCTTGGCCCCGCTGAGCCGCCGGATGGCCGCGTCGGGATAGCCCAGCCGCTTGGCCTGCCGGTAATCCCCCGGCTGCAAGCCCTGGGCGATGCGCTGTTCAAAGGCCGCCATGGCCTGCAACTTGTACAGGAACCAGCGGTCTATTTGGGTGACGGCAAAAATATCGTCCACGGTCCAGCCGGCCTTCAGCGCCTCGAACACCGTGAACAGCCGCCGGTCGTCCTGGGCGGCCAGGCGCTCCGCCAGGGGCAGATCATTGAGCGGCGGCGCATTCAGCGTATCCAGGCCGATCTCCGCCCCGCGAACGGCCTTCATCAGGGCCTCCTCAAAGCGCTGGCCGATGGCCATCACCTCGCCCGTGGCCTTCATCTGGGTGCCCAGGCGGCGGCTGGAGCCCTGAAATTTGTCAAAGGGCCACTTGGGAAACTTGACCACCACGTAATCCAGGGCGGGCTCAAAGCAGGCGCAGGTCCGGCCCGTGATGTCGTTGAGGATCTCGTCCAAAGTATATCCCAGGGCGATGCGGGTGGTGATCTTGGCGATGGGATAGCCCGTGGCCTTGCTGGCCAGGGCGGAGGAGCGGCTCACCCGGGGATTGACCTCGATCACCGCGTATTCAAAGCTGTCGGGGTTCAGGGCAAACTGACAGTTGCAGCCGCCCACGATGCCGATGGCCTCGATCATCTGCAGGGAGGCCGAGCGCAGCATCTGGTATTCCTTGTCCGCCAGGGTCAGAGCCGGGGCCACCACGATGCTGTCGCCGGTGTGGATGCCCACGGGGTCCACGTTCTCCATGGAGCATACGGCGATGGCGTTGCCCAGGCTGTCCCGCATGGTCTCAAACTCGATTTCCTTCCAGCCCGCGATGCACTTTTCCACCAGGATCTGGGTGATGGGGGAGGCGTCCAGGCCGCCCCGGGCCAATTGCCGCAGTTGATCGGCGTCCTTTGCGATGCCGCCGCCTGCCCCGTCCAGCGTATAGGCCGGGCGCACGATGACGGGATAGCCGATGTGATCCGCCGCCCGCAAAGCCGCCTCCACCGTCTCCGCGATCTCCGAGGGCACGCAGGGCTGGCCGATGCGCAGCATGGTATCCCGGAACAGCTGCCGGTCCTCCGCCCGCTGGATGGCGTCCATGTCCGAGCCCAGCAGCCGCACGCCGTATTTTTGCAGCGTGCCGTCCCGGTGGAGCTGCATGGCCAGCGTCAGGGCCGTCTGGCCGCCCAGGCCCGCCAGCAGGCCGTCCGGGCGCTCCTTTTCGATGATGCGCCGCAGGGTTTCGGGGTTCAGGGGCTCCAGATAGATTTCGTCCGCCAGCTGCTGGTCGGTCATGATGGTGGCGGGGTTGCTGTTCACCAGCACCACGTTGATGCCCTCCTGCCGCAGCACCCGGCAGGCCTGGGCCCCGGCGTAATCAAATTCCGCCGCCTGGCCGATGACGATGGGGCCGGAACCGATCATCAGCACCTTGCGTATGGTATGATCCTTAGGCATGGCCCGTCCCTCCCATCATGGCAATGAAGCGATCAAACAAAAAGCCCGTATCCTTGGGGCCGGAGCAGGCTTCGGGGTGAAACTGCACGGTGAAACAGTTGAGGTCGGGATAGGCCATGCCCTCGCAGCTGCCGTCGTTGGCGTTGACGAAGGTTTGGGTCCCCTTGCCCGCCAGGCTGTCCGCCACCACCGCGTAGCCGTGGTTCTGGCTGGTGATCCAGGTGCGGCCCGTCTCCAGATCCCACACGGGCTGATTGCCCCCGCGATGGCCGTATTTGAGCTTCACCGTGTCGCCGCCCAGGGCCAGCGCCGTCAGCTGATGGCCCAGGCAGATGACGAACACCGGCTTTTTGCCCAGCAGTTTGCGCAATTCCGCGATGCAGCCGGTATTTTCCTTGGGGTCCCCCGGGCCGTTGCTCAGCATGATCCCGTCCGGGTTTTCCGCCAGGATGGTTTCCGCGGCGGTATCGGCGGGCCATGCGGTCACGCGGCAGCCCCGGCTTTGCAGGGAGCGGATGATGTTGCGCTTGGCCCCGTAATCCAGCAGGGCCACCCGGTATTTTTCCGGCCCCACGGGGGCAAAATCCTCCCGCTCCTTCCGGGTGACGGAGGCCACGGCCCGCTCCACCCGATATGCCTTCAAAAAGGCGGTATCCCGCGGCAGCTCATCGCAGATCAGGGCGTTCATCACGCCCTCCTCCCGGGTCAGGCGCACCACCTCCCGGGTGTCGACGCCGCACAGGCCCGGAATGCCGTTTTGAAGCAGAAAATCGTTCAGCGTCCCCTGGCTGCGGAAATTGGAGGGCTGATCGCAGATTTCCCGCACAATATAACCAAAGAGGGCAGGCGCGCCCTCAAAATCCTGGCTGATCACGCCGTAATTGCCGATCAGCGGGAAGCTGTGGGTCACGATCTGCCCATAATAGCTGGGGTCGGTGAGGGTTTCCAGATAGCCCTCCATGCCGGTGGTGAATACCAATTCGCCCACGCGGTCCACGGGCGCGCCGATGCGCTGCCCCTCAAAGACCGCGCCGTTGCTGAGGATCAGATAAGCCATGTTTTACGCGTCTCCCAATGTGGCGGCCATGATGGCCTTGATGGTATGCATGCGGTTTTCGGCTTCGTCAAACACGATGGACTGGGGTCCTTCAAACACCTCGTCCGTCACTTCCATGGCGGTGAGACCGAATTTTTTGTGGATCTCCTGGCCGATGGTGGTCTTGGTATCGTGGAAGGCGGGCAGACAGTGCATGAAGCGGCATTGCGGCCCGGCGTTCTCCATGATCTTCGCCGTCACCTGGTAGGGGGACAGGGCCTGAATGCGCTCCTGCCACACGTCGTCCGGCTCGCCCATGGAGACCCACACGTCGGTGTAGATCACGTCGGCCCTGCGGGTGGCCTGAATGGGATCTTCCATAAATTCGATCCGCGCGCCGGTTTGCAGGGCAAAGCTCTGGCAGGCCTGCACCAGGGCGGAATCGGGAAAATAGGCGGCGGGGGCGCAGGCCACAAAGTGCAGGCCCATCTTGGCGCATACCACCATCAGGGAATTGCCCATGTTGTACCGGGCGTCGCCCATGTACACCAGCTTTCTTCCCTGCAGGCTGCCAAAGTGCTCCCGGATGGTGAGCAGATCGGCCAATACCTGGGTGGGATGGAATTCGTTGGTCAAGCCGTTCCACACGGGCACCCCGGCATAGCGGGCCAGCTCGTCCACGATGCTCTGGGCAAAGCCCCGGTATTCGATGCCGTCGTACATGCGGCCCAGCACCCGGGCGGTGTCGGCGATGCTCTCCTTTTTGCCGATTTGGGAGCCGCTGGGAGACAGATAGGTGCTGTGCATGCCCAGATCCGCCGCCGCCACCTCGAAGGCGCAGCGGGTGCGGGTGCTGGTCTTTTCAAAGATCAGCGCCACGCTTTTCCCCTCGCACAGCCGGTGGGGGATATGGGCCTTTTTCCTGGCTTTCAGGTCGGCGGCCAGGTCCAGCAGATACCCGATCTCCTCGGGCGTGTAATCAAGCAGCGTCAGAAAAGAACGTCCGTGCAGCGATGCCATAGGGGACACCTCCGTCTCTGTTTTTTTCTTAAATATAGCGCATATTGTTGCAAAGAGCAAGTTTTTTCACAGTACCTTGGACAGGAAGGACCGCAATCGCTCGCTTTCGGGATGGCTGAAAATCTTTTCCGGCGCGCCTTCCTCCGCGATCACCCCATCGTCCAGGAAGATCACCCGGCTGGCCACCTCCCGGGCGAAGCCCATCTCGTGGGTCACCACCACCATGGTCATGCCCTCCCGGGCCAGGTCCTTCATCACGTCCAGCACTTCGCCCACCATTTCGGGGTCCAGGGCGCTGGTGGGTTCGTCAAAGAGCAGCACCTCGGGCCGCATGCACAGCGCCCGCACGATGGCCACGCGCTGCTTCTGCCCGCCGCTGAGCTGGGCGGGATAGGCTTCCGCCTTATCCTGCAAGCCCACCCGGCCCAGCAGCTCCAGGGCGGCCTTTCTGGCCTCCTCTTTGGTCATCAGCCCCGTGCGCACGGGAGCCAGGGTGATGTTGCGCAATATGGTCATATTGGGAAACAGATTGAAGTGCTGAAACACCATGCCCATCTTCTGCCGCACCTTGTTGATGTCGGTTTTCGGGTCGGTGATGGAGACCCCGTCCAGCAATATTTCTCCGGAGGTGGGGATCTCCAGCAGGTTCAGGCACCGCAGAAAGGTGCTTTTGCCCGAGCCCGATGCTCCGATGATCACCACGCATTCCCCGGGGCGGATGTGGGCGGAGACGTTGTTTAACACCTTCAGATTCCCAAAGTCCTTGCACAGGTTTTTAACGACGATCACTTTGGCGCAGCCTCCTTTCAAAGACACCCAGCAGCCAGGTGAAGATCATGACCAGCGCCAGGTAGATGGCGGCGGCGCCCAGGAAGGGGAACATGGCCTCGTAGGTGCGGCTCACGATGGCCCGGGCGGCGTACAGCAATTCCTTGCCGCCGATGACGCTGATCAGGCTGGTGTCCTTGAGCAGTACGATAAATTCGTTGCCCAGGGCGGGCAGGATGGCCTTGATGGCCTGGGGCACCACGATGAAGCGCATGGTGTCGCCGTAGCCCAGACCCAGGCTGCGCCCGGCCTCCATCTGGCCGCTGTCGATGCTCATCAGGCCCCCGCGGATGATCTCCGCCTGATAGGCCCCGCTGTTGATGCCCAGGGTCAGCGCGCCCACCAGGGCAAAATTCTTGCTGGAGGAGAAGATCACAAAGCCCATGATCAGCAGCTGCACCATCATGGGGGTGCCGCGGATCACGGTGACGTAGACTCTGAAAATCAGGTTCAGCGCCCCCAGGATGGGATTGCGCCGCCCGGGCCGCTGCTGGTCGTGGGCGGCGCGGACCACGGCCACGATGACGCCCAGCACCACGCCCAGCATCAGCGCCAGGGCGGTGACGTACAGCGTGCGGCCCACGCCCTCCAGATATTGCCGCCAGCGATCCTTTTCGATGAAGGACTGATAAAAGTACACGTAAAACCGCTGCCAGGCGGAGGCGGCCCCGCCGGAGGTGATCAGGGATTTCCACGCGGTATAGGTTTCCAAAGGCCACACCTCCAGATAAAGGAAGGGGCGGTTTCAGCCGCCCCTGTCCTGCGTCGGTTCAGGTCATTCGGCCATGTATTTGTCCACGATGGCCTGTACGGTGCCGTCGGCCATCAGCTCGTTCAGGGCGCTGTTGACGGCTTCCACCAGGGCGGTGTTGCCCTTGGTGATGCCAAAGGCGTAGTCCTCCACCTCATAGGTGGTGGGGGCCATGGTCAGGCCGGGGTTCAGGGCGATGTAGGCCTTGGCCACCGCGTCGTCCATCACGATGCAGTCCACCTGGTCGTTCAGCAGCGCCTGGAACACCAGGGAATAGGTGTCATAGGCCACCACGTGGTCCTCGCCGAAATCGTCCTCGGTGTAGATATGGCCGGTGGTGCCGCGCTGCACGCCGATGGTCTGGTCGCCCAGATTGTCCATGGTGATGTCTGCGCCTTCCTTAAAGACGATGGCCTGCACGATGCTGATATAGGAGTCGGTGAAATCAAATACCAGCTTGCGGTCCTCCCGCACGGTGACGCCGGAGACCACCGCGTCGCTCTTGCCCTGCTGGGCCGCCAGCAGCGCGCTGTCAAAGTCCATGGGCATGATCTCCAGCTCCAGGCCGATCTTCTCGCAGATCAGGGTCATGATCTCGGGCTCGATGCCGATGATGTCGTCGTTGTCGTCCGTGTACTCAAAGGGCGGAAAATCCGGGCTGGTGGAGATGATCAGCTTGCCCGCCTCGATGGTGGTCAGGCCCTCCGCCTGGGCGGACAGGGCAAAAAGCATCAGCAGGGCGCAAAGTACGGCAAATCCCTTTTTCATGTTCGTTTCCTCCTTTTATTTGTTGGCTTTGTCCACCATGGCTTGCACCGCGATGGGCAGGCCGTACAGATTGATGAAGCCCGCCGCCTGGCTCTGGTCATAGTCGCTTTCGCCGAAGGTGGCGATCTTCTCGCTGTACAGGGAATAGGGGCTCCACAGCCCGGCCTTGATGATGTTGCCCTTGTAGAGCTTGAGCTTCACCGTGCCGGTCACCTTTTCCTGGGTCTTGTCCACAAAGGCGCTCAGGGCCTCCCGCAGGGGCGTGAACCACTGGCCGTTGTACACCAGTTCGGCAAAGGTGATGGCCAGCCGCTGCTTTTCGTGCAGGGTCATCTTGTCCAGGCAGATGCTCTCCAGCGCCTCGTGGGCCCGGTAGAGGATGGTGCCGCCGGGGGTCTCGTACACGCCGCGGCACTTCATGCCCACCAGCCGGTTTTCCACGATGTCGATGATGCCGATGCCGTTCTGACCGCCGATCTTGTTGAGGGCCAGAATGATATCCTTGGCGCTCATGGCTTCGCCGTTGAGCTTGACGGGCACGCCCTGCTCAAAGTCCAGGGTGATATAGGCGGGGGCGTCCGGGGCCTGCATGGGGGAGACGCCCATCTCCAGGAAGCCGGGCTTTTCATACTGCGGCTCGTTGGCGGTGTCCTCCAGGTCCAGGCCCTCGTGGCTCAGGTGCCACAGGTTCTTGTCCTTGCTGTAATTGGTCTCCCGGTTGATTTTCAGCGGGATGCCGTGGGCCTCGGCGTAGTCGATCTCCTCCTCCCGGCTTTTGATGGTCCATTCCCGCCAGGGGGCGATGATGGGCATGTCCGGGGCAAAGTGCTTCACCGCCAGCTCGAAGCGCACCTGGTCGTTGCCCTTGCCGGTGCAGCCGTGGCAGATGGCGTCCGCGCCTTCCTTCAGGGCGATCTCCACCAGTCCCTTGGCGATGCAGGGCCGGGCGTGGGAGGTGCCCAGCAGATAATCCTCATAGATGGCCCCGGCCTTCATGGTGGGGATGATGTAATCGTCCACGTATTCATCCTCCAGATCCAGCACGTACAGCTTGGACGCGCCGGTCTTGAGGGCCTTTTCCTCCAGGCCGTCCAGCTCGTCGCCCTGGCCCACGTTGCCCGAGACAGCGATGACCTCGCAGTTGTTGTAGTTCTCTTTCAGCCAGGGGATAATAATGGAGGTATCCAAGCCTCCGGAATAGGCCAATACGACCTTTTTGACGTTCTCTTTCTTCATTGCGGGAAAATCCTCCTTCCAAGGTTATGCATTATATATACACCAATTATGCACAAAAGTCAAGCAATATTTGTATAATTAATGTATTTGATGCAATGATATGCATACTTGTCCCGCACGGAAGAAAATTGGCCAAAAACAAAAAAAGGGCCCCCGAAGGGGCGGGAGGGAAAATAGGAAATCAGGGCTTTACATACTTGCAGTACACGCACACGCCGGAGGGATTGTAGGTGTGGATACCGGTGGGCGCAATGGCCGAAGCGCATTGGAGCACATGATTGCAATATCTGCACACATAATAGCCGGTGCTGCCGTAGCTGACGCAGGTGGGCGCATAGGAGTTGACCCACATGCACCAGCGGTGGATGTTGTAATTGTAGCCGTCGGTCTTCTCTTCCTTGGCGCTGCAATGGCGGCAGGTGCGCTCCAGGCGGCGGGGCGTGCAGCAGGTGCCGGGGTCCACCACGACCCAGTCGCGCCACCAGTGGTTGCGCTTGCCCAGAAACTGGGCGGCCTTGAGGATCACGCCGCAGGAGGAGCACACGATGGATTCGCTCTCGCCGTCGTCATAGCAGGTGGCGGTGCGCTCGATCAGCTTGCACAGATGGTAGCCGCGCTGGGCGCATACGGTGGCGGCGTCGCCGGTCACCTGCCAGCGCGCGCCGGTGATCCTGTCGCCGGACAGGGAGGTGGCGCAGCGGGTGCAGGACAGGGTCAGGCGGCCCGTCTCATCGTCAAATATCGCCTGGAAGGCATGGCCCAGGGGATCGCCCGAACGCAGCTCTACCTTTTTGCAGATGGAGCAGGTGTAGGCGGCCTCGCCCGCGGCGATGCAGGTGGCGGTGGTCTTGGTCAGCTTCCACTGATGGTCATGGGCTTCGTCGCTGATCACCACCTGGGGGGCGGCGGCTTCCTCGGGCTGGCCGATGCCGGTCAGCTTGGGGCAGTCGGCAAAGGCGTCGGTGCCGATCTGGGTCACGCCGGCGGGCAGGGCCAGATCCACCAGGCTGGCGCAGCCGCGGAAGGCATTGGCGCCAATGGAGGTCAGGCTGTCGGGCAGGGTCACTTCGGTCAGGGCGGCGCAGCCGTTGAAGGCATCCGCGCCGATGGCGGTGACGCCCTCCAGCAGGGTCACGTTGGTCAGGTTGACGCAGCCGCGGAAGGCGCTGCTGAACTTTTTCACCGTGCCGGGGATGGTCACGTCGGTGATCTGCTCGCGGCAGGCGTCAAAGGCGGAGGAGGAGATGCTCTCCACCGGCATCCCTTCGATGGTCTCGGGGATGTTCACCACGCTTTCCGCGCCGTTATAGGAAATGATCACGGCATAGGTGCCGTAGGGAATGCTGTACGTGTAGTCGCCGTAGGTCTGGGCAACGCCCTCGGACAGCGCCGTGAAGGGCAGGGCCAGACACAGGACCAGCAGGATCAGCATGGCTTTTTTCAGTTTGATCATCATGTTCGTCCCTCTCTTTTGGTTTATGGGTGACAAATTTTTCCATATTTATTATATCCGCTTTGTTTTGGCTTCTTATGTCGGATTCCTTAAAAAAGAGAGACGATTTTATGAAGAAAATGAAGGGAAAGCCCGCAGCCTGACCCTTATTCGCACAGCACCTTGACCACCAGCTTGCGGCAGCGGGCGGGAGCGCCCGCGGGATTGCCGGGAGCGTGCAGCTCGCCTGGCAGATAGATGACGAACTGACCGGTGGTGAGGGTGTTTTCGGTATAGACGGTGGCGGTGCCGGGGCGGAAGTCCTTGCCGGGCTTCAGATCGCCGATCTGGGCGTCCCAGCCCAGGGCGAAGCGCTCGGCGCCCTCCACCACCACCTGGATGTCGGCGTAGCGGTCATGGGCCTCATAGGAGAAGGCGGTCTTGTCCAGGAAGTTATCGTACATGGTGGCAAACACCTTTTCGCCGTCGATGGCGATCTTGCCGGGCTCCAGGGCGGCCAGGTCGGTTTCCTTGAGGAAGCGGAAGGCGGTGGCGAAGTTGGGGGACAGGGCGGCGTAGCGCGCGCCGTTCAGCACGGTATCGATGATCATGGCGGTTTTCCTCCTTGCTTGATTTGCTTCCAATATAGTGCCAACGGGCGGCGAAGTCAAGGGCAGATTGGCAGGCGTTGCAAGAAATGTGAATATTTGCGCACAAACTGACGAACATTTATTTTAAACTCCTCTTGCATTGTTCGTGTTTTTGTGATATCATATCGCTCTGTGATGAATTTGCAAGGGAGTTTGCCGCGCCATGGATAAATTCAAGAGAAACGAGCGTTTGGCCGTGATGACCCAGGTGCTCACCGCCGCGCCCAACAAGATTTTTACCCTCTCCCATTTTTGCGAGATGTTCGGGGCCGCCAAGAGCACCGTCAGCGAGGATACCGCCATCCTGGCGGCCACCATGCGCCAGTTTGGCCTGGGCACGGTGGAGACCGTCACCGGGGCCGCGGGCGGCATGCGCTATCGCCCCATGGCCCAGGAGGGCGAAGGCCGCCGGTTCATGGAGGAGATCTGCGAGATGATGCGGGCTCCCAGCCGGGTGCTGCCGGGCGGCTACCTCTATTTTTCCGATATCCTCAGCGATCCCGTGCTGGTGTCCGGCATGGGCAAGCTGTTCGCCTCCCAGTTCTACGACGCGGGGGTGGACTTTGTGCTGACCATGGAGACCAAGGGCATCCCCGTGGCCCTGATGACCGCCGAGGCCCTGCACGTGCCCCTGACCATCGCCCGCCACAGCAGCAAGGTATATGAGGGCAGCGCCGTGAACATCAATTACGTGTCCGGCAAGGGCGTCATCGAGACCATGTCCCTGTCCCGCCGGGCGGTGAAGGAGGGCAGCACGGCCCTGATCGTGGATGATTTCATGCGCGGCGGCGGCACCGCCCGGGGCATGCTGAGCATGCTCAGCGAGTTCAACGTCCATTGCGCGGGGGCCTGCTTCGTCATGGCCCTGGAGCCCAGCGCCCATCTGATGGAAAACCAAAAGGCCCTGATGCTGCTGGACGAGGTGCGCCCCGGCGAGCCCATTCAGGTGCGCGTGGCGGATTGGGTGAAGTGAGCATGCTGATTTTCATAGGCCTGGGCAATCCGGGCGCGCAGTATGCGCATACGCGGCACAACGCGGGCTTTGAGGTCATCGAGCGCCTGTCCCGGCGGTGGAATATCACCGTGGACCGGTCCCGGTGCCACGGCCTGGTGGGCGAAGGGCGGCTGGAGGGCCAGCGGGTGGTGCTGATCAAGCCCCAAACCTTCATGAACCTGAGCGGCGATTGCGTGGCCGAGGCCCTGCATTGGTACAAGGCGGAGCCCAAGGACGTGATGGTTTTTTCCGACGATATCGATTTGCCCCTGGGCGCGGTGCGCGTGCGGCCCTTCGGCGGCGCGGGCACCCATAACGGCTGGCGGGATATCCTGCTGAAAACCGGCAGCGACCGCTTCCCCCGGGTGCGCGTGGGCGTGGGCGGCAAGCCCCCCGAATGGGATCTGGCGGATTGGGTGCTGTCCCGCTATGCGGCGGAGGACCAGCCCGCCATGGACGAGGCCTTCCAGAAGGCCGCCGAGGCGGCGGAGTGCTTCGCCCTGCATGGCATCGAGGAGGCCATGAACAGGTATAACAGAAAATAAAAAACCGCCAGTCAGCCATGGACGCCGACTGGCGGCTTTGCATAATAATAATGCCAACTAAGAACTATACAAACAGAAATTTGACGGGGAAGGGGTACGCTTCTCTTTTGCGTCAAAAGAGAAGCAGAAAACCTGCGTTTGTCGCCGTAAAAGCAGCTGACGCAGCAAGAAACAAAGTCACAGTCCACCGCTTCCGGGCAGCCAGCTTCGCTGGCGTGCTGTGCGCATAGCGCACAGCGAAAACCGGCGTCAGGCCGGAGAAAATGAGTAAACTCATTTTTCCGGACTGCCGCCGGTTTTCTTATGCCCGGAAGCTCTCTTTGCGACTTCCAAGTTACAGGATTATAAGGGCCGCGGAGGCCCTTATCGTTCCCCCCCTTGCCAATTTCTGTTTATAAATGTTTTTAATCAGGAATCAGTATTAATCTTTTTTGTGCAGCCATGCGTCTCCCCGCATGCGCAGATGGAAGGCCAAACCTCTGATTGCCCATTCGCACACCAGGGCGATCCAGATGCCGGGCACGCCCAGCCCCGCGGGAATGGCCAGCACATAGCCCAGGACCACGCGGCACAGGGCCAGGGCGGCCACGGACACCGCGCCGGTGAATACCGCGTCCCCGGCCACCCGCAGCACCATGGCGGGGATATTGCCGTTGCACCAGAACAGCGGCATGCCCGCCGCGCCGATGGTGAGGGCGGTGTAGATGATGTGCCGGCCCGCGTCGCTGGCGCGGTAGAGCTTGAGCAGCAGCGGCGTCAGGGGATAGAGCACCAGCACCGTGCCCAGCAGCACGAAGCGCCCAATGCGGATCAGGCTGTCGCAGTAGCGGCGGGTCAGATCATAACGCTTTGCCCCGTAGCATTGGCCGCACACCGTACCCGCCAGGGCGGAGAGCGCGCCCGCGGTGGTGTTGTACAGGTTCAGGATGGAGTTGCTCACCGCGTGGGCCGCAAGATCTGTGGTGGTCAGCCGGGCCAGGTACACCTGCACCAGCAGCATGCCGCCCTGCATCAGCAGGGATTCCATGGCGATGGGCGCGCCGAGGGACGCGATCTCCCGGGTCACCTGGGGACGGAAGCGGAAGAAATCCCGCCCGCGCACGGCGTAGGTGTTGTGTACCCGCAGCAGCCATACCAGCGCCAGCCCCATACCCAGGGTGCGGGCCACGATGTAGGACAGGCCCGAGCCCGTGACGCCCAGCCCCAGGATGTTGATGAACAGCAGGCTCAGCAGCAGGTGGGACACGTTGATCACAATGGTGAGCAGCAGGCTGGAGCGGGTATCGCCCAGGTTGCGGAAAATGTTGAAAACAGCGTTGAAAATGGAAAAGGGAATGAAGGAAATGGCCATCATGCGCATATAGCGCACGGCGTATTCCACCAGCAGCGGCTCCACGCGGGGATAGAGCAGGCGCACCAGCACGTCCGCCCCGGCGTACAGCAGCAGGCTCAATACCAGGGACACCGCCCCGCACAGGCCCGTCACTTCGCCGATGGCGTGGCGGAGCTCCAGCGCGTCGCCGCTGCCCTTGGCCCGGGCCACCACGATGGCCCCGCCCGTGGCCAGGCTGGTGAACATCAGCGATACCATGCCGTTCACCGTGCCCACCATGGATACCGCCGCGATGGCCGCCTCGCCCACCGAGGACACCATGGCCGTGGACAGCATGCTGATGAAGAAAATGAAAAACTGATCCAGCGTCAGCGTCCAGAACATCTTTTGCAGTTCCGGATAGGTGAACTGGTTGGAATTCAGCAGCTCGTTCAGCCGCTCCCCGGGTCGTTTCATGGCGCGCCTCCGCAGCAATCACTTGTGCGCCCACAGTATACAGGAAAATGGAGCGGAAAGAAAGAGGAAAAAAGAAAGAATTTGGATATTTTACAGCCCTTGCGTTTTTTCTTGGCGTGGGATTCCTTACCTTGTGCTGCTATTCCCCAATAAAGGAGACATTTAAAAACAGGAATTGGCGGGGGAGACGTCGGAGGCTGCAATCAATTAAATAAAAATTATTTTCATTTTCATATTGACAAATACAAAAACCGTGATAAAATGAAATCGGTTTTCAAAATCAAATGTTTTGAGAGCAGCCGAACCAGGATCAACGCCGAAAGGCTTGATCATAAAATGGAGGCCGGTGCAAACCGGTGAGAAAGGAGGAATGGACAATGAGCAATGCGAAACGTGCCGCTGCACTGATCACATGCATCGGCATGATCCTTGTCTTGTTCACTTCTTCCGCTTACATCGCGCACGAGGCAGGTCATATCTGCGTCGGCGAGGAGTGCGAGGTCTGCGAGCGCATCGAGGAGGTCAAGGCCATGCTGCATGGCTTTGCTTTGGCGATCGTCGCGGTTCTCCTGGTGCTTGCCGTCCTGTCTCTCCATCGTGCCCTCCATACGATGGAAGGACTTTGCCTGCACGCTCCGTGCACCCTGGTAAGCTGGAAGGTCCGGCTCAACAATTGAACTGAAGGCCTGACATGCAAGGCATCGTTTTTCCCGGAGACCGGCATCGCGCGCGGACTGCCCTGAGCCGCGGCGCGCCGGATGAAAGGAAACATGCCTTGTGTTTTTTGTGCCCAAATTACAGATCAATTGATTGAGATTCGGAGGAAAACGATATGAAAAAGTTTGTTTCTACCCTGGCCGCGTTTGTCATGCTCCTGTCCTGCCTGATGGCCCCCGCTGCTCTGGCGGACGATAAGATCAGCGTCGTCACCACCATCTTCCCGATTTATGACTGGGTGCGCCAGGTGGCGGGCGATAACCTTTCCAACATCGATCTGACCATGCTGCTGGACAACGGCGTGGATCTGCATTCCTACCAGCCCACCGCCCAGGATATTATGAAGGTGTCCAACGCCGACCTGTTCATCTATGTGGGCGGCGAAAGCGACGAATGGGTGGAGGATGTGCTGGAAGCAGCCCCAAATGCCGATTTCCGCGCCATCAACCTGGTGGAAGCCATGGGCGAGGATATCAAGATGGAAGAAATGGTGGAAGGCATGGAGCACGCCGAAGAAGAGGATGAGGAAGAAGCCGACGAGCACGTATGGCTCAGCCTGCACAACGCTGAAAAGCTGGTAAAGGTCATTGCCGACGTCCTGGCCGAAATCGACGGGGAACATGCGGACACCTATCTGAATAACGCCAAAGAGTATGAGAAAAAGCTGTCTGCGTTGGATGAAAGGTATAAGGAAACCATATCCTCCGCCGCATTTGACACGTTGCTTTTCGCGGATCGCTTCCCGTTCCGCTATCTGACGGACGACTATGATCTGAAATACTACGCGGCCTTTTCCGGCTGCTCGGCGGAAAGTGAGGCCAGCTTTGACACGGTGGCCTTTCTGATCGGAAAGCTCAATGAATTGGCGCTGCCTGCTGTGATTCGCCTGGAGGATGGAAGAATCAACATTGCGGACACGATCATCCGGGATTCCGCCACGAAAGACCAGCGGATTGTGATTCTGCATTCCATGCAGCAGATTACCGGGGAGGACGTGCGGACAGGCATTTCTTACCTGTCCGTCATGGAAGATAATCTGAATGCTCTCCGGGAGGCGCTCAATCCCTGAGATTTACGATGCGCGGCGGGGGATAAGCTCCGCCGCGTTTTCGTCTTTTTCTTGTATCTCCTTTTGCACCCTCTTGACTTTAGTGCTTTATTGTATTACACTTTAGCACAGTAAAGCAATAAAGCAATTTATTGCTGCTGCGAAAGGATGATTTGCGATGTTGATCAAAATTGTGATGCTGGTTTTCTTTTTCGGGCTGATGATCGGCATTGGCCTCTACTGCCGCCGCAACGCCACGGACGTAAACGGCTTTGTTCTGGGCGGCCGGTCCGTGGGTCCCTGGCTGACGGCCTTTGCCTATGGCACCTCTTATTTTTCCGCCGTTATTTTTGTGGGTTACGCGGGCCAGTTTGGCTGGAAATTCGGCATTGCCGCCACCTGGGTGGGCATCGGCAACGCCATCATCGGGTCGCTCCTGGCCTGGGTGGTGCTGGGACGCCGTACCCGCATCATGACCCAGCATTTGTCCTCCGCCACCATGCCGGAGTTCTTCGCCAAGCGCTTTGATTCGCAGGCCCTCAAGATCATCGCCTCCGTGGTCATCTTCATTTTCCTGATCCCTTACACCGCCAGCCTGTACAACGGCCTCAGCCGCCTGTTTGAAATGGCCTTTGGCATTCCCTACTTCTGGTGCGTGCTGGGCATGTCCGTGCTCACCGCCATCTACGTCATCGCGGGCGGCTACATGGCCACCGCCATCAACGACTTCATCCAGGGCATCATCATGCTGGTGGGCATTGTTGCGGTCATCGCCGCGGTGCTGGGCAAAAACGGCGGCTTCATCGGCTCCCTCAACGGCCTGGCCGCCATCACCGACGAGACGGTCTCCGCCACCCCCGGTATTTTCAATTCTTTCTTCGGGCCTGATCCTCTGAGCCTGCTGGGCGTGGTGATCCTCACCTCCCTGGGCACCTGGGGCCTGCCCCAAATGGTGGGCAAATTCTACGCCATCAAGAGCGAGGGCGACATCAGCAAGGGCACCATCATTTCCACCTTCTTCGCCATCATCGTGGCGGGCGGCTGCTACTTCCTGGGCGGCTTCGGGCGGCTGTTCACCGGCGATCCGGCCATCCAGTACAATGCCAGCGGTGCCATCGTCTATGACTCCATCGTGCCCGCCATGCTGTCCAACCTGCCGGAGATATTGATCGCCGTCGTCATCATCCTGGTGCTGTCGGCCTCCATGTCCACCCTGTCCTCCCTGGTGCTCACCTCCTCCTCCACCATGACGTTGGATCTGCTCAAGGGCCATGTGATCAAGCAGATGGACGAGAAAAAGCAGCTGCTCATCATGCGCGGCCTCATCGTGGTGTTCATCGCCATATCCGCCATCATCGCCATCATCCAGGTCAATTCTCCCGTGGCCTTCATCGCCCAGGCCATGGGCGTCAGCTGGGGCGCCATGGCGGGCGCGTTCCTGGCTCCCTTCCTCTATGGCCTGTACTGGAAGCGCGCCACCAAGGCCTCCTGCTGGGTCACCATCCTGTTCTCCAGCGCCTTTATGACCGTGGACATGCTGTCCAACCTGGGCGTCTTGAACGTCAAGCTGGGTCTGCTCCAGTCGCCCATCAACGCCGGCGCGTTCTGCATGCTGGCGGGCCTGATCCTGGTGCCCGTGGTCAGCCTGATCACCAAGGCCCCTGCCAAGGCGAAGGTGGACGCGGCCTTCTCCTGCTACGACAAGATGGTCACCGTGCCCCAGCGCGAGGCCCTGGCGGACGAAAAATGATGAAGATCATCGATTTTCACACCCACACCTTTCCCGATGTCATTGCCGCAGCGGCCATTGCAAAATTGCAGGCGGCATCCCATACCCGGCCCTTTACGGACGGCACGGTCAGGGGACTTCAAAAAAGCATGGCGGAGGCCGGAATCACGGCCTCCGTTGTGCTGCCCGTAGCCACCCATCCCCGGCAGGTGGTCCACGTCAACGACGCCTCCATCTGCATGAACGAGGCCTCCCGGGAAACGGGCATCTATTCCTTTGGCTGCATGCATCCGGATTTTCCGGACTGTCAGGCCGAGCTTCGGCGTATCGCCGCGGCGGGGCTGCGGGGGATCAAGCTGCACCCGGTTTATCAGGGCGTGGACTTTGACGATCCCCGCTTTCTGCGCATATTGGATGCGGCGGCCAGTCTTGATTTGCTGGTGCTGATCCACGCCGGGCTGGACGTGGGCCTTCCCGGCGCGATGCACGCCACGCCGCGGAAAGTCAAAATCGCCCTGCGCAGCGTGGGCTCCGTCCGCCTGATCCTGGCCCATATGGGCGGCTGGCGCTGCTGGGACGAGGTGGGGGAGACCCTGGCCGATACCGGCGCCTTGATCGATACCTCTTTTTCCCTGGGCGCCATGACGCCGGGCGGTGACGGATATTATCAGTCCCCCTCGGAATTGGCGCTGCTGGAGGAAAAACAGTTTATCTCCCTGATCCGCGTCTTTGGCAGCCGCCGCGTGCTCTTTGGCACCGATTGCCCCTGGGGCGATCAGCGAACAGAAATCAAAAAATTCCTCGCCCTGCCGCTGACAGAGGAGGAGCAGCAAGCCATTTTGTGGGAAAATGGAAGCAAACTGTTGGGGATTTCAGGTTGATCCCCAAAACAGAAATTTAAAGGGGAGAACGAACGGGGCCTTCTCTTTCAGAGCCTGAAAGAGAAGCAGAAAGGGCTGCGTTTAGAGCGTTTGGCGGATTGGATCATGTTTGGTGTGCGTCAGCGTTTGCGAAGGCTGTCCTGTGCGCGCTCCCGGGCCTATCGGCCTATGTGCGCTGCGCGCACGCACACTACCGTGTGCCGGGAGCGGTTGGGGTCTCCAGATTTTCGCTCTGGCCCTCACGCTTCGCGCTCGGGATGCGGCGCAGATAACCCAACAATCGCCATCAGCGCAACATCCCGAGCGCAGGGCGTG
>CACZLE010000036.1 GCA_902781945.1 uncultured Eubacteriales bacterium
CCGGGCCTATCGGCCTATGTGCGCTACGCGCACGCACACTGTCGTGTGCCGGGAGCGGTTGGGTTGTCCTTATTTTCGCTCTGCCCCTCACGCTTCGCGCTCGGGACGCAGCATGAATAACCCAACTTGCATGCATAAAAGCAGCGTCCCGAGCGCAGGGCGTGAGGGGACGAACCAAATAAGAGAAAGGTCCAGCAGCGCCGACGCGCGAAGCGCCAGATGCGAAGCATCGCTTTAGCAGGCGCGTCTGACAAGTCCGTTTCTTCTTCCGCAGACGTGAATGACAATAGACATCGCCAAGCCAACAAATATAAAGATTGCCCTTTCTGCTTCTCTTTCAGGCTCTGAAAGAGAAGGCCCCGTCGTATCTTTTTTCCGTCAAATTTCTGTTTGCCTGCTTCCCATTAAAAGACAAACACCGCCAGCCCCAGCAAAAACTGCCCCAGGTAGTAGGCGCCCAGGCTGATGTAATCCAGCTTGATATGGTTCCGGTCCACCATCAGATAGCCCAGCAGACCGTCGGAGAAGGCGAAGAGCAGGGCCCCGGCGAAATACAGCGGATACTGGGCGGCGGCCAGGGCCACCATGACGCTGAGGATGGTGGCATAGGCATAGAAGAAGGGAGCGCGGCGGCCCAGGCGGCTGCGGAAGCGGGTGAAGGCGGAGGTGGCCAGGCCCATGAGCGCCAGGAACAGCAAAACGCTGAACCAGGTGGGCCGGTGCATAATGCAGAAGGCGGCCATGTACAGCACATGGCCCAGGGCGAAGATTGCCCCGCCCGCCAGAAAATGCACGCACAGCACGCCGTCGGCAATGGTGCAGGCGATGAGCCCCGCCAGCAGCACCCAATGGGCGGCGGTGCCGTTTTTGAGGCACCCCAGCAGCGCCACCAGCACCGCCATGGACGTGGCGGCGCACTTGACGGCAATGTGCAGCGGGCGGTTGTTGCGGGGCGTGCCCTTCATGCGCTGGAAGATCAAATAGAATACGCACATGAACGCGAAGGCAAGACAGATCGCATAGATCATGGAAACCTCCCAGCAAAAAAGGCGAAGCCCTCCCGGCTCCGCCTTGTATTTTAGATTTTCAGTCCCCGGCTGGCGGCCTTGGCCCGCAGTTCGTGGCTCAGCGTGCGCTTGCGCATGCGCAGGCTCTTGGGGGTGATCTCCAGCAGCTCGTCGTCGTCGATGAACTCCATGCACTCCTCCAGCGTCAGCGGATGCACGCTGACCAGGCGCATGCTTTCCTCCGCCGCGCCGCTGTTGCGGGTGTTGGTCACGTGCTTCTTGCGGCACACGTTGCACACGATGTCGCCGGGACGGCTGTTTTCGCCGCAGATCTGACCGGCGTACACCGGCACCTGGCTGCCCACGAACAGTGTGCCGCGCTCCTGGGTATAGAAGAGGCCGTAGGTCGTGGTTTCGCCGGTCTCGTAGACCACCAGCGCGCCCACGCTGCGGTGCGGGATATCGCCCCGGAAGGGCTCGTAGCGCTCAAACACGCTGCTCATGATGCCCTCGCCGCGGGTATCGGTCAAGAACTCGCTGCGATAGCCGAACAGGCCGCGGGACGGCACCAGGAACTCCAGGCGCACGCGCTCGCTGCCGTCCATCTTTTCCAGCACGCCGCGGCGGCGGCCCATCTTTTCGATCACCGCGCCGGCGTAGGCCTGGGGCACGTCGGCCACCATGCGCTCGATGGGCTCGCAGGTCACGCCGTTGATCTCCTTGAGGATGACCTCGGGCTTGGACACCTGGAATTCGTAGCCCTGGCGGCGCATGGTTTCAATCAGAATGGACAGGTGCAGTTCGCCGCGTCCGCACACGTTGAAGCTCTCGGTGGTGTCGCCGTCGGTGACGCGCAGGCTCATGTCGGTCTGCAATTCGCGGTACAGGCGGGCGCGCAGGTGACGGCTGGTCACATACTGGCCTTCCTTGCCCGCGAAGGGGCTGTCGTTGACGGAGAAGGTCATGCTCACCGTGGGCTCGCTGATGTGCACGAAGGGCAGGGGCTCGGGGGTCTCGGGCGCGCACACGGTGTCGCCGATGGAGATGTCCTCCAGGCCCGTCAACGCCACGATATCGCCCATGCTCACTTCCTCGGCGGGCAGGCGCTTGAGGCCGTCATGGGTAAAGAGGCCCGTCAGACGCCAGGGCTGGGATACCTTGCCTTCTTCCAGATAGTTGCAGCGCACCACCATCTGGCCCGCCTTCAGCACGCCGCGGCTGATGCGGCCAATGCCGATGCGGCCCACATAGTCGTTATAGTCGATGGTGGAGATCAGCACCTGGGCGGGGCCCTCCATATCGCCCTCGGGAGCGGGGATATACTTCATGATGGCGTCGAACAGGGGCTTTAGATCGGTGCCCTCCTGGCTCAGATCCAGGGTGCAGGTGCCCTTGCGGGCGGAGGCGTACAGGATGGGCCGCTCCAGGGTCTCGGGATCGGCGTCCAGTTCGATCAGCAGATCCAATATCTCGTCCACCACCTCGGCGCAGCGGGCGTCGGGGCGGTCGATCTTGTTGATGCAGATCAGCACGGGCAGGCTCAGTTCCAGCGCCTTGCTCAGCACAAAGCGGGTCTGGGGCATGGGGCCTTCAAAGCTGTCCACCAGCAGCAGCACGCCGTCCACCATCTTGAGCACGCGCTCCACCTCGCCGCCAAAATCGGCATGGCCTGGGGTGTCCACAATGTTGATCTTGGCGTCGTGATAGTGCACGGCGGTGTTCTTGGACAAAATGGTGATGCCGCGCTCGCGCTCCAGGTCGTTACTGTCCATCACGCGGTCAGCCACTTCCTGATTCTGCCGGAAAACGCCGCCCTGCTTCAGCATTTCGTTCACCAGGCTGGTCTTGCCGTGGTCCACGTGGGCGATGATGGCGATGTTGCGGATATCGTTGCGAATCATAAAAATATCAGCCTTTCAATCTGTATCAGAATACTTCCCTGGGCGCCAGCTCGGCCAGCTCCAGGCCCTTGTTGTTTTCCCCGGCCAGGCGGATGCTCCACTCGTTTTCAAAGAGCAGCACGTCGCGGCCTTCGGCGTCCCGGGCACGGGCGGAGGTGGAGGTGAGCTTGAGGTCCGCCACGGGCTTGGGGGTCTCGATGACCCAGCGCACGTAGCCGAAGGGCAATTGCTCCAGCACCAGATCCACGCCATACTCGCTCTTTAAGCGGTAGGTGAGCACGTCGAACTGCAATACGCCCACCACGCCCACCAGGAAATCCTCCCGGCCTGTCTCGTCGCGGATGAAGGTCTGGATGGCGCCTTCCTCGCTGAGCTGCAAAATGCCCTTGACAAACTGTTTGCGCTTCATGCTGTCCAGGGGCCGCACCCGGGCAAAGTGCTCGGGGGCGAACACGGGGATCTTTTCAAACTTGATCTTGCGCCCCACGCACAGGGTGTCGCCCAGATGGTATATCCCTGGGTCGAACAATCCGATGATGTCACCGGGATAGGCCACCTCGATGCCCTCGCGCTCGTCCGCCATGAACTGCTGGGGCTGCTTCACCTGGATCTCCTTGCCGGTGCCGCTGTGCCACACGGTCATGCCCTTGTGGAATTCGCCGCTGACGATGCGCAGGAAGGCCAGGCGGTCCCGGTGGGCGGGGTTCATGTTGGCCTGGATCTTGAAGATGAAGCCCGAGAACCGGTCGTCGTCCGGCGAAACCAATCCCTCGTTGCTCTCCCGGGGCAGGGGCGGGGGCGTATACTGCAAAAACCGCTCCAGGAAGGGCTCCACGCCAAAGTTGGTCACCGCGCTGCCAAAGAACATGGGGGTTAGTTCGCCCCGGCGCACGGCCTCCAGGTCAAAGCCCTCGCCGGCCTCGTCCAATAGCTCGATCTCCTCGTGCAGTCGGTCGATGTAATGCTTTTCCAGCATGCCGGAAAGCGCCGGGTCCTCCAGCGCCACGGTGGTCTTTTCCGCCTTGCGCTTGCCGTGATCGCCGCCGAAATAGAGCTCGATCTCCTTTTTGTCCCGGTGATACACGCCCTGGAAATCGCCGTCCACGCCGATGGGCCAGTTGATGGGGCAGGCATGGATGCCCAGCACATCCTCCAGCTCGTCCATCAGGGCGAAGGGGTCCTTGGCGGCCCGGTCCATCTTGTTCACAAAGGTAAAGATGGGGATGCCCCGCATGCGGCAGACCTTGAACAGCTTGATGGTCTGGGCCTCCACGCCCTTGGCCGCGTCGATCAGCATCACGGCGCTGTCCGCCGCCACCAGCACGCGGTAGGTATCCTCGCTGAAATCCTGGTGGCCCGGGGTATCCAGAATGTTGATGTCAAAGCCGTTGAAGGAGAACTGCATGGCGCTGCTGGTCACGCTGATGCCGCGCTGCTTTTCAATCTCCATCCAGTCGCTGGTGGCATGGCGCTCGGCCTTGCGGGCCTTGACGCTGCCAGCCTGCCGAATGGCCCCGCCATAGAGCAGCAGCTTCTCCGTCAGGGTGGTTTTACCGGCGTCCGGGTGGCTGATGATGGCAAATGTCCGCCTGCGGGCAACCTCGTCTTTCAGCATAGGCTCTCTCCTTTACGGTGATCGGTTCACAATCTATTATTATAGCCGAAAAACCGGGGGGCTGTCAACGTTTTTATGCGGGAAGCAAAAGAAAATCCGTGGTCCCGGTTTCTGTTGGGATCGCGGACTGTCGCTGGCCCATTGTTAGATCATTCCGCTATGAATGCGCAGTTGCCGGGGATATGACAGTAGGTATCTGCCGGGATGTCCTTTCTTTGCTTTTCCAATTCTGATTTCCAAGCACTGATTGACTTTTTGCTCTCAAAAAAACAACTAAAATTAGTTATTGACAACAACTGTTGAAATAATTATAATTTGACATTACTCACAGCATATAAATGCAGGGGGCTTTTTAATGAAAAAAACATTTGTCGCCGTATGGGTTTGCTTCGTTTGGTTTGCGTTAAGCAATCGCGCTGAGGCGGAAGTTACCTTTTTACAGCGGTGTTATACCTGCTATCAAGGCGAGACGGCTGCAATTAGTTTTTTCCATGATGGAAAAACGCCGAATGAAAGATTTTATCTGCTGAATGAACGGGGAGAACAACTGGCGGAAGCAGTGACATTTGGCATTGAGTCGTGCCAAACGGTGTATTTGAATGTTACAGAGGAAATGCAGAGTATGAAACTTTTTGTGCAGCGGGAAAAGACTGAGGCGCCGGATGACGCAATGCTGCTGGCGATTGACCGTCGACCGGGGGCAACAATCAGTCGAGTAGAACGGGAGGACAACAAGATTGCTCTAACTTTTGACACTGCGAATGGGATCGGCTATCTTCCACAGATTTTGGATATTCTGAATGAATATAATGTAAAAGCGACCTTTTTCCTGCAGGGAACATTTTTGCGCAATTATCCTGACAAAACGCAGATGATTGAAGCATATGGGCATGAAGTGGGAAATCACAGCTACAATCATCCCAACATGCTGGAGCTGGATGCAGGTGAGATTCTATCTGATTTTGAGAAAAGCGCGGATATTTTTGAAAAGGTTCTTGGACATCAGCCCGTACTGTACCGTCCGCCATCCGGCGCGTCAACGCTGCGGGATAGGGCGATTGCCCGTACATTGGGCCAAGAGGTGATTCATTGGACGGTGGATTCTCGGGACGGCTTTCATTCCGCTACGCTGAAGGAGGTATTAAACCGCGTACGCGAAAATATGGGCCCCGGTTCTATTATTTTGATGCACGTGTATGGAAAATACACCGTACAGGCATTAAGGACGCTTCTGCCGGAATACCTGGAGCAGGGATATTCTTTCGTGACTGTTTCTGAACTTCTGCTGCAAGGGGACACATATGTGGACAGTCAGGGCGTACAGCGGCTGAGGGAAACAGATGAAGCGATCAATTAGCTTTTTTTCTTATTATAATTACCTAAGACTAACATGATGCTTTGTTTTTCATCGTCATCCAGCGTTCGATACATCTTGAGTAAAAACAACTCTTCAGAGGTGTATGGAGGAAAACCTGCGCCTTGGGGTTGATTGGAATGCTCGATCAGATAGTCCACGGAAACGTTGAAATAATCAGCAAGATGAATAAGCGTTTGCAGGTCCGGCTGAACATCATGATTTTCATACTTATTGATAGATTGTTGGCTGACCTGGATCACATCTGCCAGTTGTTTTTGGCTAATGCCCAGAACATTCCGCAGTTCACGTAACCTTTTCAACATTTCCTTCACCTCCTGTTAACAGTTTAAGGCAAGAACGGAAAAAAACAAAAAACTTAATATTAGTTATTGACAACAACCATTAATCTTATTATAATATATTCAACAACCAATATTAGGAGGAATGACTAATGAAAAGAGTAACTTGCTTCTTACTGGCTATCCTGATGCTGCTGGGCAGCACAGCTTTGGCTGAACTGGAGATAAGCAATGGAAAGCTGCTGTTTCCTGAATATACTTGGTCAAGCAAGACCGAGCATAGCGAAGCAAAACCACTATATGAGTTTTCCTTAAGTGAGAATGCTGCCATCCAGTCAAGCATCTATGAAAAAAGCGGGAATCTGTATGTTGGCGTTATGGATGGGTATCAGAATGCGGGAAAAGTTACCTTGAACTGGAATGGTGTAAATTACGAAGGATGGCATCCTGATAGGAATAACTCTGTTGATTTGGTGCTCCAAATCAAAGCGCAGAATAATGGAGGTTCGGTGGCTAAAAGCGTTCCTTTTAAATTCGTTTCTGGACATAATATGAGCGAGCATCAGGAAATATATATTCCTGAGATTAACTATGACCCCATTGAGAATCCTCAAAAAACGGCACCGACCACCCCTGAACAGGAAGTCCCTGCCGAGGAAATCAATCCGGTGGAAGAAGACGAGATAGAATATGAATATATCGTAGTGACGCCCGCGCCAAAGAAGGAAACCTACATGCACAACAACATCCGTTCCTTCGGCCCGCAGGTAAAGGAGATCAATGCCGAACTGACGGAGAAATGGTTCCGCATTACGCCCGTTGATCTGAGCGAGGATGGATTGCAGGTTTTCGATATGATCAGCGGCGAATACTTTGTGATTGGCTATGTTACTGTGCTCGTGGATGGCGATACGGTGACGGTGGAACGTGTTTACACCCAAAAGGATTGCTGGGATTGGAAAGAGAACAATTATTACACCTTCTTCGCCGATTTGGACAGCGTGTATTCTGTCGAGCCCAATGAAATTAAAGATGAAGATCGCATGGAATACAAGCGCGAATACAGCATTGAGAAGGACCTGAACGGTGATACCGATGTGCTGCTGTACATGTGCAACAAAGCTACCCATACGGACGATGGAAAGAAACTGACTCCGTTCAGGCCCAAAGATCCTCAGAACGCCGAAATCATCCAGGCGATGGCTGACCATATTTTAGGACTGGATATCAAGTAAAATATCAGATAAGCTTTCACGATATCCGCTAAAATGTCATGCGGCAAAAAGTATCCCGTATCCGGCCAGGAAAGCGGGATACTTTTTTTCTTGCCATAATTTCCTTCCGGGAGTATAATCATTACAATCCACTGTATACTTAATGAAAGGACTGATGTATAGATGAAACACACGCCTATCACCCAGGAGCAGCTTGCCGCCTGGTCCGAAAGCTACAATGGCTCCGAGAGCCGCCAGATCGCCACCCTGGCCATGAGCAAGACCGACCTGAACGACGTGTGCTATGTGTCCAAGGCTGCCTTCGGCATGCGGCAGAAGTTCTCCATCGATCTTAAGACCCTGCCCGTCACCAATCAGCAGCACACGGGCCGCTGCTGGCTGTTCTCCGCCGCCAACGTGCTGCGGGAGCGCATCGCCGCGGCCTGCGATCTGGATAACTTTGAGCTGAGCCAGAGCTATCTGGCCTTCTGGGACAAATTCGAGCGGGCCAATTTCTTCCTGGAGAGCATCCTGGAGACCGCCGATCTGCCCACTGATGACCGCGCCGTGAAATTCATCCTGGAGACCGGCGTGCATGACGGCGGCCAATGGGACATGTTCGCCAACATCGTGCGCAAGTACGGCGTGGTGCCCAAGGACGTGTACGACGAAACCTTCCAGTCCAGCAACAGCCGCAGCATGAACCACGTGCTGAACCGCAACATGAAGATCTGCGCCGCAAAGCTCCGCCGTATGGTGGCCGCGGGCGCTTCCGAGGCCGATATCCAGACCGCCAAGGCCGACATGCTGGGCAAGGTGTACGGCTTCCTGTGCAGCTGCTACACCGAGCCGCCCAAGACCTTCGATTTTGAATACGTGACCAAGGACGGCCAGTATCACATCGAAAAGGGCTATACCCCCCAGACCTTCCGCGACAAGTACGTGGGCGATCTGCTGGACCGCACCGTCAGCATCATCCATGCCCCCACGGCGGACAAGCCCTGGCACGAGACCTTCACCATCAAATTCCTGGGCAACGTGGTGGGCGGCAATATCGTCAAGCACCTGAACCTGCCCATGGACGAATTCAAGGCCGCCATCATCAAGCAGCTGGAGGACGGCAAGGTGGTGTGGTTTGGCAGCGACGTGGGCAAATACGGCAACCGCGACGCGGGCATCTGGGACGACCAGAGCTTCAACGCCGGCCTGCTCACCGGCCTGGACCTGGAAATGAGCAAGGAGGACAGCCTCAATTACTGGTTCGCCGCCATGAACCACGCCATGGTGATCACCGGCGTCAACCTGGAGGACGGCAAACCCACCCGCTGGAAGATCGAAAACAGCTGGGGCGCCGAAAAGGGCGCCAAGGGCTACTACCTGTGCTCCGACAGCTGGTTTGACCAGTATGTGTTCCAGGCCGCCGTGGAAAAGGAATACCTGGGCGATCTGGCCGACCTGGCCAAGAAGGAACCCAAGGTGCTGGATCCCTGGGATCCCATGGGCACCCTGGCGGATTGACGCCGTTCCTGATCGAACAGGCAAACAGAAATATAATTAGGGTCCGTGATTTATTTACAAAGTACGGACCCTTTTGTTATTTTTTGTCGTTTGAGACCATCGCGACGGCCACGCCCACGCCGATGCACAGCCAGGGCAGGGCGGCGGACATGAAATCATGCAGGGCGGGGGAAAAGGCGGAGCCGATCACCTGGAGCAGTCCGGCGAAGGCCAGAAAAAGCCCGCCGATCAAAACGGGTTTCCTATTCATTCGTGCAGCATCCTTTCTCTTTCCAGCGCTTCTTTTTTGCCGTGGATGCGGCCCAGGGCGTACATCAAAAGGGTAGCGCAGAGCAGGTTGATCCACCCGAACCGGGCGGGGCTGAAGGTGTTGGCCAAGCCGATCAGCAGGTTGGCTCCGCCGACGATGCTCAGCATTTTGCCGATCTTGTCCAGATGGCTGATGCGGGAATCGATGTCGGAGAACAGGTCGAAGGGCCCGTCCGCCGTCTTTTTGCGGAAGTACATCCACATCATCATGCGGCCCACGTATTCCGCGCCGGTCTCCCGCATGAAGTCCACGTAGCCCTCGTCCGCCGGGTGCATTTCGGTGTGTACGCTGTATTCGCCGGGCTCACAGCGCACAAAGCGATAAGTGCAAAAGCCCACGCTGTCCAGCACCCAGCCGTTCAGGGCCATGTCGTTCAGCCAGTCGTCCTCTTTTTCAAACTCCCAGACCCAGTACCATTTGTGCATCGTGCGGCTTTCCATCATGCTTCCTCCCGCAATATTTTTTCGCCGTTGTCCGCCAGCTCCCGCAGGCGGGCCACTTCATTTTTCAGCACCTTCAATCCCAGCTCCGTCAGCTTGTAATCCTTGCGGCGGCTGTCGTCCGGGGCTGGCAGCTGGAGTATCCAGCCCTTGTCGCACAGGGTGTTCAGCGCGCCGTACAGCGTGCCTGCCGCCAGCCGCACCCGCCCGCCGGACAGGCTCTCGGCCCGCTGCATGATGCCGTAGCCGTGCCGCGGCTGCACCAGCGAAAGCAGGATGTAATAGGTGGCTTCGGTCAGCGCCGGATGATCGGGCATAGTCCCACTTCCTTTATCGAGCGTCGATGTATCGTGATCCGATATATCATAATTGCATTATATCGTGACACGATATAATTGTCAATAGGGTATGTAAAAAAAGTGGGAGCGGTTTTGTTTTAATGACAAATCGCCCCGAATATGGTATGATATGTGCGCAAAAATCAAAAGGAGCAACTGCATGCTGAACATCCAACGGATCACCCTGGGCCAGCTGGAAACCAACTGCTACATCCTGTGGCAGGAGGATCCGGGCACCGTGGTGGTCATCGATCCGGGCGACGATATCCCCACCCTGACGCATACCCTGGGAAACAGGCAAGTGGCGGGGGTGCTGATCACCCACGCGCATTTTGATCATATCCTGGGCCTGTCCGCCTTGAAGGGCAAGCCCATCTATGTGCACGCCCTGGATTTTGACGCCATGACGGACGACGAGATCAACTGCGGCCCCCGGGGCGGGGCGTCGCCCTATGTTCCCGCCACCAACGCCGTGGCGGAGGGAGACCAGATCACCCTGGCGGGCATGACCTTCACCGTGCTGCACACCCCCGGCCATACCCGGGGCTCGGTGTGCTATCGCTGCGGGGAGGACCTGTTCACCGGGGATACCCTGTTTGTGGGCGGCTATGGGCGCACCGATCTGCCCGGCGGCAGCTGGCCCGACCTGCGGAAGTCCCTGGAGCGGTTATTGCAATTGCACGGCGTGCGGGTCTATCCCGGTCACGGAGAAAGCGGGTACATCGCATGATCACGGTATCGCTTTTCACCAATATGCCAGCCCTGTCCGGGGATATGGCCGAGGTGCTGCGGCTGTTCCTGGGCAATATTGAGCTGAAAGTCAATGAAGCGGGCGGCGAAATGACCTTCACCCACACCGAATTGAAGCAGGACGGCCAGCGGATCGTCACGGTGACGGATGGCGCTTACACCCATGAGACAAAAGAAGCCGTCACCGGCGACGCCGTGGTGGACAAGCGCCTGAGCCGCCGCCAGGCCAAGCTGGGGGTCTACCAGGTGTTAAAGGCGCGCACCGGCGTCACCCCGCCCTGGGGCAGCCTGACGGGCATCCGGCCCACCCGGCTGCTGTACGCCAATCTGGACCGCGGCCTGGATATGGACGCCGCCTGCGCCGAGCTGCGGCGAGTATTTGACGTGAGCGACGAAAAGATCGCCATCCTGCGGCAGATCGTCACCGTCCAGCGGGAATTGCCCCTGCCTTCCCTGCGGGAGGCTGACCTGTATATCGGCATTCCCTTCTGCGTCACCCGCTGCGCCTATTGCAGCTTTCTGTCCGGCGAGGTGGGCAAGGGCGAGCTGCTGGCCCCCTACGTGGACGCCCTGTGCCGGGAGATCGACGCGGCCCAGGCGCTGCTGGAACAAACCGGCCTGCGGCTGCGGGCCTTCTATATGGGCGGCGGCACGCCCACGTCCCTGCCGCCGGAGCTGCTGGCCCGGGTGCTGGGTCGGGCCGCGCCGCTGCTGGAAAAGTGCCGTGAAATCACCGTGGAAGCAGGCCGCCCGGACACCATTGACCGGGAAAAGCTGGAGGTGCTGCGCAGGTTTGGGGTGACGCGCATCAGCGTCAATCCTCAGACCATGCATGACGACACCCTGGAGCGCATTGGCCGCCGCCACACCGCCCGCCAGACGGTGGAGGCCTATCGCCTGGCCCGGGATATGGGCTTTGATCACATCAATATGGATCTGATCGCCGGGCTGCCCGGGGAAAACCTGGAGAAATTCAAACAGACCCTTCATTGGCTCCGCGATCTGGCCCCCGAGAGCATGACCGTGCACACCCTGTCCATCAAGCGCAGCAGCCTCCTCCATCTGTGGCAGGCCCAATTGCCCGAGGGCGGCATGGTGGCGGACATGGTGCGGGCGGGGGCGGATATGGCCCGGCAGATGGGCATGCGGCCCTATTATCTGTACCGCCAGAAGTACATGGCGGGCAATCAGGAAAACGTGGGCTACGCTCTGCCCCGGCATGAGTGCCTGTACAACATCGATATGATGGAGGAGACGGCCAACGTCGTCGCTCTGGGCGCAGGCGCGGCCAGCAAGCGGCTGTTCCCCCAGCAGGGCTTCATCCGCCGGGCCTTCAACGTCAGCGATATCCGGCAGTATATCGACCGGGTGGACGAGATGGCGGAGCGGAAAAAAGCGCTGTTTGGCGAGGATGCGGATCAACTATTTTCATCGCAAGAGCAAGGAGAAAACGGATGATTACTTTCAAAGGGATCGGCTTCAAGTACTTTGCCCTGTTCATGGCCCTGGTGGCCATCGCAGGCGGCGTTTACCTCACCTTCTTCCATTCCAGCGGCTTCGTCAAAACGGAGGCCGTCATCGTGTCCCTGGCGGAGGGCAGCGAGGATGAGGACAGCCACACCACCCGCTACCGCGCCACGGTGGAATATACCGTGGACGGCCAAACCTATACCGGCGATCTGGACATCGAAAGCGCCTCCTACAAGGTGGGCCAGAAAGTCAGCGTGCTCTATGATCCCAAGGATCCCGGCGTGGTCCACAGCGGCGGTCTCTTTGGCGTCTATGTGCTGGGCGTGGGCGTGGTGCTGCTGGGGGCCATCGTGGGCACGGAGATCAAAAAGAGAAAGGCCCTGAAGGCCGTCCGGGCCACGCAGGCGGAAAATGGCGGCGCGGATTATCCCCCGTCGGTCCCGGGCCCGGAGCGCAAGCTCTATTTCGTCACCGATCTGGGCACCGTCAAGGCCGGACACCGGCTGGAGGACGAGCAGCGCAACGTGCTCTATGAGGCCAAAATGACCAAATTCAGCCTGGCGGCCCCCTTCGGCTTTGATTTCATCGACCATGAGCACGGCAAAACCACGCCCCACCTGGTGGGCCACGAGGAAAGCGTGGAGCGCGACAGCCTGATCTTTGACAATCACTACACCTTCACCTTCGACGGCCAGGACATCTGGAAGCACCTGCGCAAAAACGGCGTCAGCGTGCAGTCCAGCCTGACGGGCCTGGCCCGGGCGGAGTACAAAATTCTGCGGGACGGCCAGCAGATCGCCGTGGCCGTGGCCAGCAGCCAAAACGTGCACGAGGAGGACGAAGCGGCCAAATCCAAGCTGGCCAGCCTGGCGCCCGTCCAGGGCTTCTATCGCGTCACCACCACGGAAACCGATCTGAACCTGCTGTTTGTGACCCTGCTGGCCTTTGCCCGCAGTGCCGCCAGCGACGATCATGGCGGCAGCCGCAGGATCCTGGTGAATACCGTGAAAAAGATTTAAAACAGGAGGCCTGCCCAAAAGCCCAGGTTCGCGATGATCGTGCAGAAAAAAGCAAATCGAGGTTGCGCGCTTTTCAGGAAAGCCCGTAACCTCTTTTGTGTATTCTGGACAAAATTTAACCGGATTACTTGACAGGGGTTGTCGCTTGTGCTATATTGACGGTAACGGTAGGAAATGGTTTGATTTCCACCAAGAATGGGCAAGAGGCAATATAAAAAGAGGAGGTTTTCCCATGAAGAAGCTGTTGGCCGTATTCCTGGCGATGCTGTTTGTGCTCAGCATGGCCCCCTTCGCGCTGGCCGATGACGTCATCGAGCTGAACATGTACTTCCCCGTCTCCGTCGGCGGCGGTCCCGATCGGCTGATCAGCGCCCTGTGCGACGAATTCCACGGCGAGCATCCCGAAATCAAGATCAACCCCATCTATGCCGGCTCCTACGCCGACACCACCACCAAGGTCATGGCCGACATCAAGGCCGGCAACACCCCCGCCATCGCCCTGATGTTCTCCATCGACCTGTATCAGCTGTATTCCCTGGATGTGCTGCAGGATTACAACCAGTTCTGCACCACCGAGGAAGACCTGGCCTGGCTGAACGGCTTCTATGACGGCTTCATGCAGAACAGCCGTCTGCCCGACGGCAACGGCGGCTACCTGACCTACGGCATCCCGTGGCAGCGCTCCACCATCATCCTGTACTGGAACAAGGAAGCCTTCAAAGAGGCTGGGCTGGATCCCGAAGTGGCCCCCAAGACCTGGGCTGAGCTGGAAGACTATGCCGCCAAGCTGGTCAAGAAGGACGACGCGGGCAACGTGATCCGCTACGGCATCGAGGTTCCTTCCGATAAGGCAGGTTACGCCTACTGGATGCTGCAGACCTTCACCCTGACCCAGGATCACTTTAACCTCATGAGCGACGACGGCACCGAGGTGTACTTCAACGATCCCAAGACCATCACGGGTCTGAACTTCTGGAAGCACCTGAGCGATATCGGCGCCATGCCCGTGGCTCCCAAGTGGGCCAACACCCGCAACGACTTCGTCAACGGCACCATCGCCATGATGTATCACACCACCGGTCAGCTGACCTCCGTTAAGAAGGACGCCAACTTCGAGTTCGGCACCAGCTACCTGCCCATGAACACCAGCTACGGTTCCCCCACCGGCGGCGGCAACTTCTACCTGTTCAAGGGCGACAACATCACCCCCGAAATGACCCAGGCCGCCTTCACCTTCATCCAGTGGATGACCAACAATCCTGACCGCGTGGCCCAGTGGTCCATCGACACCGGCTATGTGGCCACCCGTCCCGAAGCCTATGAGACCCAGCGCATGATCGACTACGCCGCTGGCTTCCCCAGCGCCCTGACCGCCCGCGACCAGCTGGAGTACGCCTCCGCTGAGTTCTCCGTGTACGATCAGAAGACCGTGCAGGATATCCTGGACACCGCCATTGAAGAAGTGATGACGGGCCTGAAGGATGCCGAGACCGCGCTGAACGAGGCCCAGGAAGCGGCTGACGCCATCCTGGAAGACTATCGTTAAGATTCTTAAGACGCAAACCCATTCCGGACTTCCCCGCTTGCAAAAGCGGGGAAGTCCCATTCCATAAAATTGGGGATGATCAAATGAGCGCTATCGTGAATGACCGCAGCGCGGCCCTGGCGCGTGAAAAGAGAAGAAAGTGGCGCACCACCCGTTTGGCGTGGATGCTTTTGCTGCCCTCCTTTATCTTCCTGGCCATGTTCACCTTTTATCCCATCGGTTACAGTATTTGGAATTCCTTGTATAAGGACAACAACGCCACCATCCGCACCGGCCCCGTGTACATCGGGCTCAAAAACTACGTCTCCCTCTTCACCAAGGATCAGATCTTCAAGCAAGCCTTCATCAACAACATCATCGTGGCTGTGGTCACGGTGCCCATCTCCCTGGGCCTGGCCATCATGATGGCCATCTTTGCCAACAAGGTCAAAATCGGCAAGGGCCTGGTCCGCGTTTCCTTCTTCTATCCGACACTTCTCCCGATGGTTGCCGTGGCAAACATCTGGCTGTTTATATACACGCCCGGTTACGGTATGCTGGGGTATATTTTCAACAACAATACCTGGCATTTTCTCACAGACCCGGACGCTGTGCTATGGGCATTGATCGTCATGATGATCTGGAAACAGGCGGGATATGTGATGATCTTCTATATATCCGGCCTGCAGAACATCAACCCGGAGCTGTATGAGGCGGCCACCATCGACGGCGCCAACGGCACCCAGATCTTCTGGCGCATCACCTGGCCCATGCTGATGCCCACCACCCTGTACGTGATGATCATCACCATGACCAACGCCTTCAAGCTGGTGGACCACCTGTACATCCTCACCAAGGGCGGCCCCGGCAACGCCAGCAACATGCTGCTGTTCTACGTGTATCAGAAGGCCTTTGACCAGACCAACTACGGCATGGCCTCCGCCATCACCGTGGTGGTCATCGTGCTGCTGCTCATCCTCACCTGCGTGCAGTTCTTCACCCAGGACAAGCGCACGTTCTATGCTTAAGGGGAGGTGGAAAACATGACTGCGATCTCCGCCAAACAGCATCGGCAAAAGAAAGCCGCCTGGAAAATGACCCCGGGCAAATTCCTGCTGTATTTCTTCATGTACACCTTCGCCATCCTGTGCCTCATCCCCCTGGTGTGGCTGGTGCGCACGGCCTTTGTGCCCAAGGAACTGGAGCTTAAGATGCTGGCCGTGGGCTGGATGCCCACCTTCTCCAACATCACCCGCATCTGGAGCATGGCCCCCTGGGGCAACTATTACATCAACACCCTGATCCTGGTGGCGGGCGTTCTGGCCTCCCAGTTCGTCACCATCACCATGGCGGGCTACGCCTTCGCGCGGCTGAACTTCTACGGCAAAAACACGCTGTTCATCCTGTTCCTGACCCAGATCATGATCGCCGCGGACGTGCTGATCCTGCCCAACTACATGACCATCACCAAGCTGGGCCTCAACGATACGCTGCTGGGCGCCATGATGCCCTTCTTCGCCTCCGCCATGGGCACCTTCCTGATGCGCCAGACCATCAAGACCATCCCCTACGAGCTGGAGGAGGCCGCCAAGATCGACGGCTGCAACCTGTTCCGCATCATCACCCAGATCTATCTGCCATTGCTGGTGCCTTGCTACATCGCCCACGGCCTGATCGCCGCTTCCTATCAGTGGAACAACTTCCTGTGGCCCCTGATCGTCATCAACAAGCCCGCCAAGCGTCTGCTGACGGTGGGCCTGGCCATCTTCGCCCAGGCCAGCGAGATCGGCGCCCTGTGGTCCGATACCTGCGCCGCCACCCTGCTCACCGTGGCCCCGCTGCTGATCCTGTTCTTCTTCTTCCAGAAGCGGTTCATTGAGTCCTTCGCCCACAGCGGCATCAAGTAATGCTGTTCCCTGATTAAAGCAGGGTACTGGAAAACAGAAATTTGACGGGGAAAGGGATACGCTTCTCTTTTGAGTCAAAAGAGAAGCAGAAAACCTGCGTTTGTCGCCGTAAAAGCTGCTGACACAACGAGAAACAAAGTTGCAGTCCACCGCTTCCGGGCAGCCAGCTTTGCTGGCGTGCTGTGCGCAAAGCGCACAGCGAAAACCGGCGTCAGGCCGGAGAAAATGAGTAAACTCATTTTTCCGGACTGCCGCCGGTTTTCTTATGCCCGGAGGCTCTCTTTGCGACTTCCAAGTTACAGACGCAAATTGTTTGTTGTTGTTTTCAGGCTGGTTCGCCCAAATGGGTCCAGGGCCCAAGCGGGCCCTGGCGCAGGTTTTAGGGCCGCGTAGGCCCTAACGTTCCCTTTGCCAATTTCTGTTTGTGCATGGTTTCAATCAAGGTTCATTATAAGATCGCATAAAGAAAAGCCGTCGGCTGGCTCTGTGCCAGTCGGCGGTTTTGTTGTTATTGCGCTTATGATCAGGCAGCGGGCACGCCCACGACCTGCAGGGTGACGTTGATATCGATGTATTCGCCGTCGCCGATATCGCTGAGGTACTCGGCCTCCAGGGGGTTGGTCTCGGCGCGGTAGACCTTGACGGAAACGGTGTCATCCGCCTTATGCTGCAGGATGATGTTTTGCAGGCTGGTGGAATCGGCGATCACGGTGCCGTCCACCTCCACGATGATGTCGCCCGCCTGGATGCCGGCGGCCTCGGCAGGAGAATTCTTTTCCACTTCCCGCACGATGCAGCCGCGGGGCAGCACGCCGTTGGCCACGGCGCTGTTGCTGCTGCTCAGGGTGGACATGGTGATGCCCAGGCGAGGCTTGTCGGTCATATCGTTGCCGGTGGTGTTGCGGTCATTTTCCTTGGCCTTTTCCGCCAGGTCCTTCTGCACGGCCTCGCCGTCATACTTTTCCAGAGCTTCGCGGATGTACTCCTTGGCCACGTTGATGGGCACGCACATGCCGATGCTTTCCACGCTGGCGCTGCTGGAGAAGAAGCTGTTGCTGCCGCGATAGACCATGGAGGGAATGCCCATCAGCTGGCCCAGCACGTTGAACAGGCCGCCGCCGCTGTTGCCGCTGTTGATGGCCGCGTCGGTCTGGATCATGCTGTTGGTGGTGGTGCCGCGGCGGCCATACTTATCCACAGACTGGCTCTTGATCTCGCGGTCCATGGAGGAGATGACGCCCACGGTGGTGGTGCGGAAGAAATTTTCGCTCATGGGGTTGCCGATGACGATGGCGGTTTCACCCACCTGCAGGGAATCGCTGTCGCCCAGCTCCACGGCGGGCAGGTTCAGTTCAGGGGCCAGCAGCACGGCCACGTCCTTGTCCTCGTCGTAGGCCACCACTTCGGCGGCGTACTCGTTTTCGCCGTCATACACGGTGACGCGGGACGCGCCCTCGATCACATGATAGTTGGTCAGCACGTGGCCATATTCCGTCACCACGGTGCCGCTGCCAAAGCCCGCCAGGCGCTCCGCGCCCTGGTTGTTGCCGTAGTCGTTGTCATAACCCCAGCCCCAACCCCAGCCGTAGCCGTAGTTGCTGGACCGGGTAATGGTGTAGTTGCGCACCAGTACCACGCTGTCGTATACCTTGGCCACAGCCGCGGTCACGGCGTTGGAGGTCAGGCTGGTGTCGGTGGTCGTGTTCAGGATCTGATCGATCTCCTGGGTGCTCAATGTGCCCGCGGCGTTGGCGGATACCATCACGCTGAACACCATCGAAAGGGTCAATACCAGGGCGATCAGCCCGTACAGGTTACTCTTTTTCATTTCCAATCGCTCCTTTCATTGCGCGAATCATCATTTTCATGGCGTGTTCTCTTTCACGCAGTCTTAGGATACCTCGTATTTTTTACACAAATATGAACGATTCGTTAAAATGGCAGAGAAAATATGGAAAATCATATACAGCAAAAAGCCGCCCATCGGAAAATACCGATGAGCGGCTGAATGACCGTCTGTTATTTGATGCTCTCCACCAACTGCGTCAGGTTTTGCAGGCCCACGGCGAAGCCGTGGGAATTATCCAATCGGTAATCGGCGCAGGCCTTGTAGTGGCCGATGCGCTCGTTGTACTGATCGATGACATTCTCATAAGAGCCGCCGGCCAGGGTGGGGCGGCGCTCCATCTTGATATCGCTGAGGATCTGATCCAGGGGACGGTCCACATGGATGATGACGCCATGGTTTTTCATCAGCAGCACGTTTTCCTGGGAGGTGGGCAAGCCTCCGCCGGTGGAAACCACGCAGGGCGGCTTGCCGATGAGCTCCATCAGCACGCCTGCCTCCGCATTGCGGAAAAACGCCTCTCCCAGGGTCTGGAAAATCTCGATGACGGACATTCCCATGATTTCGCTGACCCGCTGATCCGTATCCACGAAGGGCAGATTCATGTTGGACGCCAAGCGTCGGCCCAGGCTGGTTTTTCCCGCGCCAGCCATACCAACCAGAAAAATATGCATATTGAGCATTTTCTCATCTCCTGTGTCAGGATTAGCTATATCATACCATAAAATCAGCAAAAATGCAAGCATTGCAGGGCTTTTGCCCGTATGAAAGTGCTCGGGTCCGGCACAATGAAAGCAGGAGGTGAGTGCATGAAAAAGCAAAGGCGGCTGTTCTCGCTGCCCGAAAAGCCCCGCCGCATGCGCCGCAGCGCGGGCGTGCGGCATTAGCGAGAAAAAGAAGCCTTCCCATTTCCGGGAAGGCTTCCGTATAGATCGTTACCAGGCCGCGCGCTTGGAAGGATGACGGTTGAAGGTTTCGATGAAGCGGCTGCGGAAGCCCGCCTCGGGCTCCTCGCCGGTGAGCCACACGGCCTCCAGGGCGCTGCCGTACACAGCCGGGGTATCCAGCACGATCAGCTCGCACCCCGCGGGCGCCTTGGCGCGCACGGCCTCCACATACTCGGGGAAGTGCAGGAACACGCCGCCGCCGATGGCCACCTTGAAGGGATGGCCGATGTGCTTGTAGGCCGCGTTCAGGGCCTCGGAGAAGTGGTCCACGGCGCGGTTGAAGATACCGGTGGCCACGGGATCGCCCATGCTGCGGGCGCTGAATACATTGTGGGCAAAGGAGGCGATATAGGCGCGGCCGCCGGTATAGATCACGGGCAGGTGCTCCTGCACAGTCTCGCCGATCTCCTTTTCGATCATCTCGGTCAGCTTGGTCTTGGGTCCGCGGCCATCGCGCTCGCGCTGCGCGGCGTTCAGCGCCTCGCGGCCCAGCACGTAGCCGCTGCCCTCGGTATCCAGCATGTAACCCGTGCTGCCGATAAAGAAACGGTGCTCGCCCTTCTGCCGCACGCAGCAATAGCTGCCCACGCCGGAGATCAGGCACACGCCGTCGTCGCGGCCCAGCACGGAGGCCATCACGCTGCTCACCACGCCGTCCAGTTTGCACTTGGCGCCGTCGGCATGGCGCTTCACCTGCACCTCCACCTCGGGATAATAATAGGCGGCGGAAATGCTGCCAAACACGGCGCTCAGCCTGGCGCCCTCGGGCAGATGGGTCTTGAGGGAATCCACGGCGGCGCACAGACGCGCGCTGGTCTCCGCCGGTCCGATATCAAAGGAGTTCGCGCCGCGGCCTTCCTCGCACGCGATCACCGCGCCGGTCTGGTCAAACAGCACGCCCACCGATTTGTTGCCGCCTGCGTCGATAGAAATATAGTATTTCATCCTCTTCTCCTCCATATTATTATAGTGCATGCATTGCTAACTTAAATTTGCTTCTTATGGTATATTATAGGTCAAATTCGCCATTTGTCAATGTCAATTTTGGGATTTCAAAAGTTTTTTTCGCGTACCAAATGATTTTCAGTAAAGAACGCAGATAAACAGAAATTGGCAAGAGAGAAGGAGACGTTCGAGGCCTCCGCGCCTGGGGCCTTCCGGCCCGCACTACGCTGAAAGCCTGCCACCGGCAGCCTTTCCGGGCGCTTCGAGCCCTCTTGCTCTGCGCCAGGAGATATCATCTCCTGGACCTCAGCGGGCGAACCGGCTTGGCAACACAAACAAACAATTTGCGTCTGAAACTTGGATAGCGCAATGAGAGCTTCCGGGCATAAGAAAACCGGCGGCAGTCCGGAAAAATGAGTTTACTCATTTTCTCCGGCCTGACGCCGGTTTTCGCTGTGCGCCGTGCAGCA
>CACZLE010000037.1 GCA_902781945.1 uncultured Eubacteriales bacterium
ATGCACCCCCCGCTCCAGAAATGAGGTTGGCTTGCCAACCTCAATGGTGCTTTAGCACCATAGCCGCATAAGCAAAAGTGACCGGATCGAGCTTGCTCGGTTCCGGTCATCTTTTGTGTTGCGGCGTATTTCTGGAGCACGTTACAAGACAAGCCCTATCCAATCAACTGGCGGAAACTGCTTGGAAGTGTAATCAAGTTGGTTCGCCCGCTGGGATTCCAAAGGGATGAAATCCCTTTGGCGCAGGTTTGGGCGCGCGGAGCGCCCAACGTCCTTTCTCCCGTCAAATTTCTGCTTATCAATCATCTTGACCAAACAAATCAAGGCCCCGCGCCATCCGGCGCGGAGCCTGTTTTATATGCAATTACCGCGCAGTGCCCAGGGCCCGCAGCAGCGCGTCGTCCACGCGGCGCAGGGTGTCGTCGGACAGCGCGCCCAGGTAGTCCGTCAGGCGGCTTTTTTCCAGGGTACGCACCTGTTCGCAGAGCACCTGGGAGGGCCGCGTCAAGCCGCCTTCCGGGGGCAGCACCAGCACGTGGGTGGGCTGGCGCGGGCGTTTTCGGCGGGAGGTCAAGGGCGCCACGATCACCGTGGGGCTGGACTGGTTGCCCTGGTCGTTCTGCACGACGAGAACGGGGCGCACGCCGCCCTGCTCCGAGCCCAGCACGGGATCCAGATCTGCGCGGTAGATTTCACCGCGCTTCATTTTTGCTCACATCCTGTTATATCGGGGAAAGCTCCCCACGCTTCATGCTATGCCCCGGTCTCAATGGCTGTGACTTTTTTCTTCAACTGGAAGGATTGCCCTTGACAAAACCGGGAAATGATACTATACTGGTATTGTTGTTAGCACTCGTTTATGTTGAGTGCTAACAGATCGAAGTCAAGGAGGCACATTCAGCCATGTCTGAAATCAAAAAGGGCAATATTTCCATCCATGCGCAAAACATCATGCCGGTGATCAAGCGCTGGCTGTATTCCGATAAGGATATTTTCATCCGCGAGCTGGTGGCCAACGGCTGCGACGCCGTGACCAAATACCGCATGGCGGCGGGCGAAACCGACGAGGATCTGCGCGTCACCGTGACCGTGGATAAAGAAAACAAGGAGCTGCGCTTTGAGGATAACGGCATCGGCATGACCGCCGAGGAAGTGGACAAGTACATCAACCAGGTGGCCTTCTCCAGCGCCGAGGAATTCCTCAAAAAGTACCAGGGCGACGCCGAGGGCGGCATCATCGGCCATTTCGGCCTGGGCTTTTACAGCGCCTTCATGCCCGCCGACAAGGTGACCATCGACACCCTCAGCTTCCAGGAGGGCGCGGCCCCCGTGCGCTGGGAGAGCGAGGACGGCATGGAGTTCGCCATGAGCGAGGGCACCCGCACCCAGCGCGGCACCACCATCACCCTGCATATCACGGACGAGGAAAAGGAATTCCTGGACACTTATCGGGTTCGCGAGGTCTTGAATCGCTACTGCGGCTACATGGCCGTGCCTATCTATCTGGTGGACGCGAACGAAAAGCCCGAGGAGCCCAAGGAAGGCGAGGAACCCAAGAAGCCCGAGCCCCTCAACGACACCCATCCCCTGTGGCTCAAGGCCCCCAAGGACTGCACCGAACAGGAATACAAGGACTGCTATCACAAGCTGTTCAACACCTTTGAGGAGCCCCTGTTCTGGATCCACCTGAACGTGGATTATCCCTTCAACCTGAAGGGTATCCTGTACTTCCCCCGCATCCGCAAGGACTTTGGCGGCCAGGAGGGCGAGATCAAGCTGTTCAACCGTCAGGTGTTCGTGGCCGACAACATCAAGGAGATCATCCCCGAATTCCTGCTGCTGCTCCGCGGCGTGCTGGATTGCCCCGATCTGCCCCTGAACGTCAGCCGCAGCTTCCTGCAAAACGACGGCTATGTGAAGAAGCTCAGCGCCCACATCACCAAGAAGGTGGCGGACAAGCTGAACAGCCTGATGAACACCGAGCGGGAGACCTACCAGACCTATTGGGACGACATTCATCCCTTCGTCAAGTACGGCTGCCTGCGGGACGAAAAGTTCTACGAAGCCGTGAAGGGCAGCCTGCTGCTGAAGACCACGGCGGGCGAATATTACACCCTGGATGAATACAAGGCCCGCAACGAGGGCAAGACCGACAAGAAGATCTATTACACCACCGATCCCGCCCGTCAGGCCGCTTCCGTCAAGCTGTACACTGACCGGGGCATCGACGTGGCGGTGCTGGATTCCGTCATCGATATCAGCTTTATGCAGCATCTGGAGCTGCAGAGCGAAGGTGAAAACGTGATCACCTTCGCCCGGGTGGACGCCGACGCTGACGGCCTGACCGATACCGAGGCCGAGGCCGCCGATCTGCCCGTGGAGGATCTGACCAAGCTGTTCCGGGACGCCGTGGGCGACGAGAACCTGACCGTCAAGGCCCAGGCCCTGAAGGACCACGACCTGCCCCTGATGCTGCTGGAGGACGAGCAAATGCGCCGCTACCGCGAGATGGCCGCCCTGTACAACCAGGGCTTCAGCCTGCCTGAAAAGCCCGAGGTGGTGCTCAACAGCGCCTGCTCCGCCATCCGGGACCTGGCGGCTCTGGAGGACGAAGAACTGCGTAAGCTCCTGGCCCGGCAGTATTTCGACATCGCCCGCATGAGCAGCCGTCCCCTGGAAAAGGAGGAGCTGAGCCGCTTCATCGCCAACAGCTACAGGATCGCGGCCAAGGCGGCGGAAAAAGCGTAAAAAGTCCATACCGGACAAGAGCGGGGACCGCGTTTTTTCAAAGCGCGGTCCCCTTTTTCTTGACAAAATATGTATTTATATTTATAATAACGTATATTCTTTTAAAAGGAGCGGACGGAAAATGGCAAAGATGTGGGCAGGGCGCACGGCGGGCGCGACGGATCAGCTGGCGGATGATTTCAATTCCTCCATCGGCTTTGACAGCCGGATGTACCGGGAGGATATCACGGGCAGCATCGCTCACGCGGAGATGCTGGCGGCCACCGGGATCATCGATGCTGCCGAGGCTGCGCAGATCGTGGAAGGGCTGGAGGGTATCCTGCGGGATCTGGACAGCGGAGAACTGGCCATCGATCCCACCTGCGAGGACATCCACATGTTTGTGGAGCAGGTGCTCACCCAGCGCATCGGCGAGGCAGGCAAGCGCCTGCATACCGCCCGGAGCCGCAACGATCAGGTGGCGCTGGACCTGCGCATGTATCTGCGGGGAGAAACAGATAGCATTCAGGAAAAGCTGCAGGCCCTGGCGGAGACCTTGATCGTTCGGGCCGAAGCCAACACAGAGACCATCATGCCCGGCTACACCCATTTGCAGCGGGCGCAGCCCGTCACCTTCGGCCATCACCTGATGGCCTGGTGCATGATGCTGCTGCGGGATCGGGACAGGCTGTCCGACGCCCGCAGGCGCATGAACCTGTCCCCCATCGGCTGCTGCGCCCTTGCGGGCACCACCTATCCGGTGGACCGGCAGCTGGAGGCGGACAAGCTGGGCTTTGACGGCCTTTGCATGAACTCCATGGATGGGGTGTCGGACCGGGATTTTTGTCTGGAGCTGCTGGGCGATCTCGCCATCCTGATGATGCATCTGTCCCGTTTCTCCGAAGAAATCATCCTGTGGAGCAGCTGGGAATTCCGTTTTATCGAGCTGAGCGACGCCTTCACCACAGGCTCCTCCATCATGCCCCAGAAAAAGAACTCCGACATGGCCGAGCTGGTGCGGGGCAAGACCGGGCGCGTATACGGCAACCTGATGGCCCTGCTGGCCACCATGAAGAGCTTGCCCCTGGCCTACAACAAGGACATGCAGGAGGACAAGGAGGGCATCTTTGACGCCTGCGACACGGTGAAAAGCTGTCTGGACATCATGACGGGCATGCTGGGCACCCTGACCGTGCGGGCGGATACCATGCGCCAGGCCGCCCAGACCGGCTTCATCAACGCCACCGACCTGGCGGATTATCTGGTGGGCAAGGGGCTGCCCTTCCGCTCGGCCTACAAGATCGCCGGGCAGATCGTGGCCCACTGCATGGAAAACGGGCAGATCCTGGAAACCCTGCCCTTGGCGGAATACCGCCATTTCAGCCCGCTGTTCGATGAGGACGTCTATGCCGCCGTGGATCTGGACGCCTGCCTGCGCAAACGCACAAGCCTCGGCGGGCCCAGCCCGCAATCCGTAAAGGCGCAGATCGATTGGGCGAAGGACACCCTGAGGAAAAAGTAAAAACTGCTTGCCAATTTCTGTTTTTCAGCAAGGCACAGTCCCTTACGTCCGGCGGCACTGCTCGCACACGCCGTAAAACACCGTTTTGCCCGTATTCCACTGAAAACCGTGATGGGAAAGCAAATGCTCCTGCAATTCCTGCAATTCGTCGCAGTCCAAATGGATCAGCCTGCCGCATTGCTCGCACTTGCAATGAAAATGATTGGAGCAGGCGGGGCTTTCCCCCACGTATTCATAGCAGGCGCTGTCGCCGGTCTCCAGCAGATAGCGGCGCACGGAACCCTCCTCCACCATGCGCTCCAACTGGCGATAGATGGTAGCCGTGCCGATATTCTTCTGTTCTCCGGCAAAATGATCCTTGATCTGTGCCGCGGTATGATGCATGCCCCGGGTGGACTGGAGATACTGCAAAATCTCCGCCTGATGCCGGGTGTGGTATTTTCCTTTTTCCGTCATGGGCTCACCTTCTCTAAAATGATAACCGTTATCATTATAACATGAAGCCCGGGCGCGGTCAATCAAAAAAGCGCCCCGCAAAAACGCGGAGCGCTCAAAGAAATTCATTCTTCCCGGATCACCTGGCCGCCGGGTTCCACATTCACCTGGCCGTCGGTTTCATTCAGGGAGCCGCCGGGCAGCAAGGTAACGGTACAGCCATTGGCCACGGTCAGGATGGCGCCGTCCATCACCTGGATGGGGACGGCAATGCTCAAATCCTCCGTCAGGGTGATATCCTGCTGGATAAAAACCTCGTCCATATCCGGATTCGCCAGGAAGCCCCGCAGCATGGATTCGTTCATCGCGCCGCCGATCAGATAGAAGCCGTGGTCTTCCGGCAGGCTGTAGGTCCCGCCGCGGACATACAGGGTGGACCATTCCGCTATCTCGCCCCGGGAGGCGTCCAGCGCGCCGCCCTCCAGCCAGACCTGGGCGATCTGATTGCCGATGGGATTCGCGGGATCAAACACGCTGTATGAGCCGATTTTCGCGCCATCGGTCAGGGTCAGGCTGCCGCCCGGCAGGATGCGCAGGCTGCTGAAATTGCCCTGGGCCTCCACCCGCAGCTCGCCCGCCAACGTGACGCTCTCGGCAAGATCCACAGGTTCATTATCGGTGGAGCGCACGCGGACGGTGCCGGTCCAGATATTTCCCAGCGCTTGCAGTTCCGCCGCCGAGGAAACCGTATTTTCGGGCTCCAGGTCGTCCACGCTGATCCGCAAAGCAGCGTCCAGGGACAGCTCATTTCTGTACAGGCGGCCCACCAAGGCCTGATAATCCGCCTGGGTAAAGGAGGCGTTATAGACCGTGGAAGCGGACAGCCCGACACCGTTAGGACCTGGATCGCTGCTGATGATGCCCAGGCTCATATTTTTGCCGCCCATGCTCTCCCATTCATCATTCAGGATACGATTCATGGCATAGAGGGCTGCGCTGTTCAGATTTTTCATGGCGCTGGTGATCACGCCGCCAGCGTTCATCAGATAGGCCTGATCCGCATCCACGCCGATCATTTTTCCGTTCATGGCCCGGGCAGCCTGCGCCACCGACTGGCACAGCCCGCCGCCGCAGGCAAAGATGGCCTCCACGCCGCTTCCATACCAGGCATAGGCCTTGCGCATCACATCGTCATCCGGCCAGAATACGCCGGTATAGGTATAGGCCACGCTGACGTCGTCCGCGATCCCCAGCTCGATGGCCGCGGCGTTGACGCCCTGCACGAAGCCCTGGCCGTATTCTTCCACGGCGGGGAGCTGTATGCCGCCCATGAAGCCCAGGCGGCGGTAGCCCATCTTGACCGCGGCATAGCCCGCCAGGAAGCCCGACTGGTCGTTACGGGCGGAAATGTAATAGGTGTTATTAGCCGGAGCATCGGCCTGTTCATCCAGCAGAACGAACCGGACGTCAGGGTAATTCTCCGCGATTCCCGCCAGGCTGCCATCCACCATAAATCCCACGCCGATCACGGTATCAAAGCCGTTCTCCAGGGCCTCCAGCACTTCGCCCATGTCGGGATTCTCTTCATCCTCGCTGTAATCGATGCTGAAATAGAAATGATTCAGTCCCCTTTCCTCGCAGAAGGCATGCACCGCCCGCCACACGGAGCCATTGAAATCATCCCCTGTGGGATCGCTTGCGTCGCCCACCACGGCCACCTTGACGCCGCTTTCCCGGGTGACGGTCAGATGGGGGCAGTTGGCGAAGGCCGTCTCGTCCACGTCCACATCCGGAGAAATATAAAGGGTGCCGCTGAGGCCCGCGCAGCCGTCAAAGGCGTGCGCGCCGATGGACGTGACCGTCTCCGGGATCACCGGCAGGCCGGTCAGGCCCGCGCAGCCCGCGAAGGCGTAATCGCCCAGGGTGGTCACGCCCGCGGGGATCACCAGCTGGCCCTCAAAACCGACGCAATCCCGGAAGGCCTCCGCCTCGATGATCCGCGTATTTTGAGGCAGGCTGAACGATTCCGCGCTCCCCACGGAAAACAGCAGCGCGGCCATCAGGAGCAGCGCCAAGAACCGATAAAACCTTGTCATACCGTCTCCTCCTCCCTGTTATCCAGGATCGACGATACCACAAAGAAAAGGCCAAAAGGTGGGCAGGCAGCACACTTTTTGGCCTTTATTCACTTTTCTTCGATCACGATTTCCGCCTTTGTGTCCCGGAGCGTATCCCGGATCGCGTCGGCCTCCTCCGCCAGCACATAGACCCTTTCCAGCCAGGGCAGCGACGCCAGGCCGGAGGGATCGGCCAATTGGCTGTGCTGCAAGGAAATGGTTTTGAGACGGGGCAGGTGTTCCGCGATATCATCCACATTCGGAAGCGACATCCACATGAAGCCAAGGTTCCGCACGTTGGAATGATAGCCCACCCGCTTCAGATCGGCCAAAGGATTGAGGCCCACATCCAGCGTTTCCAGCAGGGGGCAGTTTTCCAGGGCCGTCACGTCCCGCAGGCCTGTGTCAAAGAGCACCGCATACCGCAGCCGCCCCAGGGTGCTGAGGGGCACGACATCGGAGACGGTCATATGCTTGAGCTCCACCGTATGCAGCAGCGGGTGGTCCGCCAGGCCGCTGATATCCACATTGCCCTGGCGGGCGATTTCCACCATCTCCAGATTGGGCAGAAGGGCCAGATCGGCCAGCGTTCTGAGGGGGCCGGGCACATGGTCGTCCACCTTTTGGCGCACCCATTCGTCCAGGTCGCCATAGGCCTGATCGCCATAAATAAATATGTTCTTTACGGCGGCCAGATCCTCCGGGATCAGGCGGCCTGATGGCTTTCCCGCTTGCAGGCGGACGGCGGTTTCCACCAGCGGCTCCTGGAAGGCGATATGGACAGGCGGCGAAAACCAGGCTGTAAACCGCCCCAGGGCAAAGCCCGCGCCCAGAAGCGCCAAGGCGCAGACCGCCAGCGGCAGCAGGACCTCCAGCCGCAATCTGGGCCGGTTCACCCGGGAGAGGGCCCTTTTGACCTCCCGGATATCGCGGAAACGCTCCTGGGGCGCAAAGGCGGTGCAGCGGTCAATGACCCGCTGCAGGCCCGCGTTCAGCTTCACATTGGTGTTTTCCCGGATGCTGCCGGTGGCCATCCAGCGCAGCAGCACCCCAAAGGCATAGATATCCGCGCGGCTGTCCGTCTGCCCGAAGCCGTATTGCTCCGGCGCGGCATAACCCCGGGTGCCGAAAAAAACGGTATCCCGTTCCTCATCCTGCTTATAGACCCGGGAAATATCAAAATCGATCAGCGCCACGGCCCCGTCCAGCTGGATCACGACGTTTTCCGGCTTGATGTCCCGATGGATCACGGGGGGCTTTCGGGTGTGCAGCCGATCCAATATATCGCACAGCTGCCGCCCGATCTCCAGGATCTCCCGAAGGGACAGCTGCTTTTTGTCCATCCGCTCCGCCAGGGTTTCGCCGGGGATATACTCCCGCACCAGGCAGATCATGCCCTCGTTTTGATACTGCTGATAAAAGCGCGGCACGCCGGGACAATCCAGGCTTTTCAGCGTCTGAAAATCCAGGGTCGGCGGACAGGCGGCCCGGTCATAGCACTTGGCCACGGCGTACTGCCCGGTGTCCTTTTTGCGCACCAGGAAGGTTTCCCGCCCGCCGCCGCTGGCCAGGCATTCCATCTGATCGTATTCCGCCAGGAAGGCCTGGGGATAGCCGCCGTCGGAAAGGACGGAGGTCATATTTTCCACGATATGCTTGATCTCTTTCAACTTTCCTTTCCTCCCAGGATCGGCAGTCCAAGTTCCTCCAGGATGATCTCCGTATCCACCAGGGACACATGGTTGTGCAGGCAGTAGATGATGACCGTATCCCGCTTGATGCGGGGATAGAGGGTGCTTTTGCGGGCCACGCGCAGCAGCTCCTGGGTCTGGGCCACGTCCGCCTCCAGGGCGAAGGCCAATTGCAGCACCGTATCCCGGGAAGGGTTGCGCTTGCCGCTGAACAGCTGATGGCCGAAGGATTTTTCCAGATTGGCCCGGCGGATCACCTGCTCGGGCACAAGGCCCTGGCGCTTGCACCACAGGCTCAGATATTCGGCAAAGGATACCGTGCGCCACGTCTCCTCATTGCGCTGTAAAAACTGCTCCAGATTCCGCTCCTGAAAGAGCATCCGAAGCAATTCCTCCGTGCTGATCCGTTTGATTTCCCCCATCTCCGCTCTCCTTGGCATTCCTCTGTTCATCATAGCATATCCTGCCCGGGAAAAGGTGGGCAGACTGCCCACCTGATAACAAAAAACGCCCTGCCGAAACAGAGCGTTTGTTAAGCCTTACCGCTTGTGGTGCACCAGGAAATCCTTCAGGTCCTCCATGGCCCGGGCCAGGCGGTCCGCGTCGGGGAGCATGACGATACGCACGCGGATGTCCTCGGTCCAGTCAAAGCCGCTGCCAGGGATCACCAGCACGTGCTTTTCGTGCAGGAACTGCATGGCCAGATCGTGGCCGTCCTTGAAATCGTACATTTCCCGATCAAAGCCCGGGAACAGATAGAAGGCGGCGCGGTTCATTTCAAAGGTAACGCCCTCGATGGTGTCCAGCACGTCCGTGGTGGCCTTGCGCTGCTCGTAGAGGCGGCCGCCGGGCACCAGCATGGCCCGGGTGCTCTCGCTGTCCACCAGGGCGGCGGGGATGACCAATTGGGTCAAAGCGTTGCCGCACAGGCGCATGGAGGCCAGCTGGGTGACGGCGTCCTTGATGTCCGCCAGCTCCTCCTTGGGGCCGGAGAACACCATCCAGCCGCAGCGGAAGCCGCAGATGATGTGGGATTTGCTGAGGCCGTTGAAGGTGATGCAGGGCACGTCCGGGGCCAGGGCCGCCAGGCTGTAATTGGGAATGCCGTCCATGACCAGGCGGTCATAGATCTCGTCCGCCAGCAGCAGCAGATGGTGCTTGCGGGCGATCTCCGCGATGGCCAGCAGGGTTTCCCGGCTGTACACCGCGCCGGTGGGGTTATTGGGATTGATGACCAGGAGGGCCTTGGTCTTGTCCGTCACCTTGCTCTCGATGTCCGCGGGATCTGGATTCCAATGGTTGGCGGGATCGCAGCGGTAAAACACCGGCTTGCCCGCGCCGATATAGGCGTTGTTGCTCCACAGGGAGTAGCAGGGCGAAGGCATCAGAATCTCGTCCCCGGTGCACACCAGGGCCGTCATGGCCATGGAGGCCGCCTCGCTGACGCCGTTGCAGATAAAAATATCGTCCGGGGTGATGCCCGTGATGCCGCGCCCGATATGGTAGGTGCAGATCACGTCCCGGGAAAAGGGCATGCCCTTCATATCGCAATAGGGCACGGCCTCGTCGATATGGCGGCTGAGGGCGAAGCGCACGCTGTCGGGCAGTTCAAAGCCGAAGCTGCCGGGGTTGCCGGTGTTGAGCTTTAATACCTTGGTGCCGTTTTTCTGCATGCGCAGGGCTTCTTCGTACAGCGGGCCGCGGATATCGCTGTGCACCTTGGCCATTCGGTCAGAACGGGGAATCATGGGCTTTCATCCTTTCGTTTTTTTGGGAGGATACGCGCTTCACGCTTCGCGCTCGGGATGTTACAGTTATAATTCCAGCAGCTCCGCGCCCTCTACGCAGGCGTTGACCAGGCCGTCGATGTCAAGACACTGTTCGGCCTTTTCCACGTGGTCCAGCTTGGGATGGGTGGCGGGATGGCGGGGAGTGAACACCGTGCAGCAGTCCTCATAGGGCAGGCAGCTGGTCTCGTAGGTGCCGATCTTTTCGGCGATGCGGATGATTTCGATCTTGTCGTTGCCGATCAGCGGACGGAACACGGGCATGCCCGCCACGGCGTCGATGCAGCACAGGGCCTCGATGGTCTGGCTGGCCACCTGGCCGATGCTCTCGCCGGTCACCAGGGCGCGGGCGCCCTCTTTCTCGGCGATTTTGGCCGCGATGCGCATCATGAAGCGGCGCATGATCAGGGTGCCGTATTCCTCGGGGCACTTTTCGTGGATGGTCAATTGGGGCTCGGTGAAGGGCACCACATAGAGGCGGATGCCGCAGCAGTATTCGCTCAGCTCCTTGGCCAGGGTGATGACCTTTTCCTTGGCCCGCTCGCTGGTATAGGGATAGCTGTGGAAGTGCACGGCGCTGATCTCCACGCCGCGCTTGCCGATCATATAGCCCGCCACGGGGCTGTCAATGCCGCCGGACAGGAGCAGCGTGGCCTTGCCGCCGGTGCCCACGGGCATGCCGCCCACGGCTTCCATCACCTTGACGTAGAGATAGGCATGGTCGCGGATCTCGATGTTCATCACGTGGTCGGGGTGGTGGATATCCACCTTGAGGCCCTCGGTGTGGTGCAGGATATAGCCGCCGGCCTCCATATTGATCTCCGGCGAGGTCATGGGATAGCGTTTGTCGCTGCGGCGGGAATCCACCTTGAAGGTACCGGTGAGGCCCTGCATCATTTCGGTGGCCTTTTCGCAGATGGCGTTGAAATCGCCCTTGTCCATCTCGATGGCCGGGCACAGGCTGTGCACGCCGAACACTTTGCTGACGGCCACCATGCAGGCGTCCATATCGGTCATATCGCTGACGAAGATGCGGGCGTCATGCAGCCACACCTTGCCGCCGAAGGGGCGCACGGCCTGTTTGACGCGCTCCACCAGCGCGTGCATGAAATAGGGGCGGTTGAGGCCCTTCAAATAGATTTCGCCGTAGCGGATCAGGATCAGTTGACGCAAAAAAATTTACCTTCTTTCGTAGCGTTTGAGCAGGTCGTAATGGCGGGCAATGCAGTCCGCCGCGTAATCCGCCTGCTCCACCGTGGTGAACGGCGACAGGGAGAACCGCAGGGCGGATTCCGCCACGCGCCGGGGCACCTGCATGGCTTGCAGCACGGTGGACAGCTTCTGCTTATGGCTGGAGCAGGCCGAGCCCGCAGCCACATACACCTGATCGGCCTCCAGGGCATAGATCATGGTTTCCGAGCGGACGGGCACCAGGGAGCAATTGAGGATATGCGGGGCCGCGCAGTCGCTGTCCGGCAGGGGGCCGTTGACATAAAACTGATCTCCCGCAATGGCCCGCAAGCGCTCGTACAGGCGCAGCTTCACCGCCCGCATATCGTTTTGCGCGGGATAATCCTGAATGGCCTGCATGAGGCCCAGGATGCCGGGCACGTTCTCCGTGCCGCTGCGCAGGTTCTTTTCCTGGCCGCCGCCCAGCATGCGGGGGGCCAATTTGACCCGCTCGCCGTATGCCAGCGCGCCGATGCCCTTGGGGCCGTGGATCTTGTGGCCGGACAGGGCGTAGCTGTCGATGCCCAGCGCGCGCATATCCACGGGCAGCCGCATGAACCCCTGCACCCCGTCCACGTGGAGCAGGGCGTCGGGACATTTGCGGTCCCGCAGGGCGGCGATCTCCCGGATGGGCATCACCGCGCCGGTCTCGTTGTTCACCTGCATGACGCAGATGAGGCGGGTGTCCGGCGTCAATAGCTCCTCCAGGGCGTCCAATCGCACCAGGCCCGCGGGGTCATAGGGGATCTCCTGCACGTCAAAGCGGCCCTGCAAGGCTTCGCAGGCCGCCCGCACCGCGGGATGCTCCCCCACGGTGAACAGCACCCGGCCTCCCCGGCGGTCATTTAGCAGGCTCAATATAGCCAGGTTGTCCGCCTCCGTGCCGCCGGAGGTGAAGACCACCCGCCTGGCGTCGGCGTGGAGCTGCTTTGCGATCAGCTCCCGGCAGGCGGTCAGCTTCTTTTCCACCTGCACGGCGGGGGCGTAGAGGGCCGAAGGGTTATAATACCCCTCCAGCATGCAGTCGCTCATGGCGCGCACCACGCTTTCCCGGGGCCGGGTGGTGGCGCTGTTGTCCAGATAGCATTCCATCAGTTCACCTGAAACGCGCCGGGGGCGGCATAGCGCTTGATCAGGGCCTGCATTTCGTCGCTGACCTCGATAATGATGATGCGCTTGACGTTTTCCTTGCTGAAATAGAAATAGAACAGCTGGGCGTCGCGGTTGACGAACCAATTGCTGCGCTTGATGCCGGGCATGTTGATATAGCGGTTGAAGGAGCCGGAATTGACCAGGCCCATGGCCTCCACGTTTTTCAGGTTCATGGTGCCCAGGTTCTTGCGCTTCTTGTTGTTGAACACCTGGGCGAAATCCATCTGCCCGTTGGTGAAGGTATATTCATATTCTGTGCGCAGCCGGTCCCGATAGAAGAACAGCAGCGCCGCGCAGCCGCCGGTGACCAGCATGGGCAGGATGACGGCGATCAGGATCTCCATGAAGCTGGCGCCCTGGGTCAGGGCCCCCTGCATGGTCATCAGATACATAAACGCCAGGATGGCGAACACCACCATCATCACGTTGGCCAGCATATAGGTCACAGTCTCCATGCCGCGATTGCGCCGGGTCGCCACCTCTTCCAGAAAATTATCCATTGCCATAAAAAGCACCTCCCGTATGTTCCATTGCTTATTGTACGCGCACCAGGGCCTGCCGCGCAAGGGTTTTTAGAAAATTCGCCTTCTCTCCCAGGGCCGACAGGCTGTCCTCCGCCGCCCGGGTGTACTTTTCGGCGTCCTGCCGGGCCTTTTCCAGGCCGTAGACGGACACCCAGGTGCATTTGTTCTCCTCCGCGTCCTTGCCGATGTGCTTGCCCAGCACGGCTTCGCTGCCCACCACGTCCAGGATGTCGTCGATGATCTGGAAGGCCACGCCCATGTTGCGGCCATAGTCCCGGCCCGCGCTTAACAGCTCTTCGTCCGCCCCGGCCAGGGTGAGGCCCATGACGATGGGGGCCGTGAGCAGATCGGCGGTCTTGTGCAGGTGGATGTAATGGAGCAATTCCTCATTGCCTCCCTGCTCCTCCGCGTTCAGATCGGCGCACTGACCGGCCACCATGCCCCGGGTGCCGCAGCGGAGCGCCAGCTCCTTCAGGGCGGCGAAGGCCTTGGGATGGCCGCTTGACGCCATGGTCTCAAAGGCCAGGGACAACAGCCCATCCCCCGCCAGCACCGCCATGCCCTCGCCATAAACCTTATGGCAGGTGGGCTTGCCCCGGCGCAGATCGTCGTTGTCCATGGCGGGCAGATCGTCGTGGATCAGGGAATAGGTATGCACCATCTCCAGCGCCGCCGCGAAGGGCAGGGCCGGGGTGATATCCTCGCAGAGCAGGTTATAGGCCGCCAGCAGCAGCACGGGCCGCAGGCGCTTGCCACCGGCCATCAGGCTGTAATTCATGGCGGAACGCAGGGGCTCGGGCACATCGGCGGGCACGGCCCCGCGCAGGGCCTCCTCCGCCGCCCGGCGGAAATATTCATAGCGCTCCTGATAGCTCATGCTTCGCCTCCCCGCAGCACGGTCAAGCGTTCCTCAGCGGCAGCCAGGTCCTTTTTCAAGCCCTCCGCCAGCTTTTCCCCTTCCTCATAGGCCTTCAGGGTGTCCGCCAGGGGCATGCCGCCGGCTTCCATTTCCTTGACCAGCGCCTCCAGCGCCAGCAGGCGCTCCTCAAAGCTCTTTTCCTTCTTGGTTGCCAAAGGGATCTTCCTCCTTGCTTTGCAGCACGCGCACCCGGGCGCGGCCATCCCGGAACAAAAGCGTCAGTTCATCCGCCGCCTGACGGATACTGGTGACGGGCTTGCCATCCCTTAAAGCGATGGCGTAGCCCCGCTCCAGGGCTTGCCGGGGCCCCACCGTGCGCAGCTTTTCGGTCACGGCCTTCACCTGCTGATGGAGCAGCAGCAGCTTTTTCTTTTGGGCTTCCTCCAGACGCTGCCGCAGGGCTTCCGCCCGCAGGCGCATTTCCCGCACGTGGTGGACGGGCTGGCAGGCCAGCAGGCGCTTTTCCAGGCCGCTCAGCTTTTCTGCTGCTTGCAGCCGGATCGTCTGCGCCGCCCGCAGGGAACGGCCCCGCAATTCCTCCACCGCGGCCAGCAGAGCTTCGCGCTCGGGCACGGCTAACTCCGCCGCAGCGGAGGGCGTGGGGGCGCGCATATCGGCGGCGTAATCGCACAGGGTGGTATCGGTCTCGTGGCCCACGGCGGAGATCACCGGCACCGGACAGGCCGCCACGGCGCGCACCACGACCTCTTCATTGAAGGCCCACAGATCTTCCATGGAGCCGCCGCCGCGGCCCACGATGATCACGTCCACCCCGGGCACGCAGGCGATCCGCCGGATGCCGTCGGCCACGTCCTGGGCGGCTCCGTCGCCCTGCACCTGGGCCGGGCGGAGCACCAGCGGCAGACCGGGAAATCGCCGCCCCGCCACGGTGCGGATATCGTGGAGCACCGCCCCGGAATCCGAGGTGACGATGCCCACCTTGCGGGGCAAAAGCGGCAGGGGCCGCTTGCGGGCAGCGTCAAAGAGGCCCTCCGCGCTCAGTTTTTCCTTGAGCTCCAGGAACCGGCGGTAGAGATCCCCCACCCCGTCCTGCTGCATGCCGTCGGCGTAAAACTGATATTTGCCGCCCTGGACGTAGAGCCCCGCCGTGCCGGACAGGAGCACCTTATCCCCGTCCTTGGGGCGGAAGCGCACGCCGTAGGTATACTGCCGGAACAGCACGCAGTCGATGCGGCTCTGCTCGTCCTTGAGGCTGAAATACCAATGGCCGGAGGAATACATTTTGAAATTGCTGATCTCCCCCCGCAGGGTGATCTGCTGCAAAATGGGATCGCTGGCCAGGGAACGACGCACGTAGTCGTTCAGCTGGGACACCGTCAACGTTACGCCCTGCATGCGGCCTCCAGGGTGTTTTCCAGCAGCATCGCCACGGTCATGGGGCCCACGCCGCCGGGAACAGGGGTGATATAGGCGGCCCTTTCGGCCACGGCGTCAAAGTCCACGTCGCCGCACAGCTTGCCGTCCACCCGGTTGATGCCCACGTCGATGACGGCGGCCCCGGGCTTCACCATATCGGCAGTGATGAGCCGGGGACGGCCCACCGCGGCCACCAGGATATCCGCCTGGCGGGTGACGGACGCCAGATCCCGGGTGCGGCTGTGGCACAGGGTGACGGTGCAGTTTTCCCCCAGGAGCAGCAGCGCCAGGGGCTTGCCCACGATGTTGGAGCGCCCCACCACCACGGCGTGGGCCCCCTCCAGGGGCACATGGGCCTTTTTGAGCATATACAGGATGCCCTGGGGGGTGCAGGGCAGCACGGTGGGATGGCCCTGCAGCAGATGGCCCGCGTTGATCACATGAAAGCCGTCCACGTCCTTGGACGCCCGCACCCAGGTCAGGGCGGCGGTCTCGTTCAAGTGCTTGGGCAGGGGCAATTGGATCAGGATGCCGTGCACCAGAGGATCCTCGTTCAGCTCCTCGATCCGGGCGTGCAGTTCTTCCTGGGTGGTGTGTTCCGGCAGGCGGATCACCTGGGAGGCGATGCCCGCCTTGGCGCAGGCTCGCTCCTTATTGCGCACATAAATGGCGCTGGCCGGGTCCTCCCCCACCATGATCACCGCCAGGGCGGGATGGATGCCGTTGAGCCGCAGGGTATCCACCCGGGCAGATTGCTGCTCCAGCAGCTCCGCGGCCATGTCTTTGCCGCTTAAAATCACAGCGCTCATGCTTTTTCCTCCCGCATGCGGTCACAGCCAATCAGGGCCACGCCCGCGGCGTTGTCCCCGGCAAATTGCCGCTGTCCAAAATACAAACGCAGCCCCAGACGGCGCTTGCGGTTGATCTCCCCCAGCAGGTCCCGCAGCAGCTGGGAGGAGGCCACGCCGCCGGTGATCAGGGCGTCGGACACCCCCGTTTGCTCTTTGGCCGCCGTCAGCAGCCGCAGCACCGTGCGGGCCACCAGGCTGAACACCTCGGCGGCGATCTCCTCGGGGGGCATTTTGCCTTCCTTGATCCATTGGCCCACCCGGGCCTCCGCCCCGGAAAAATGACAATCGAGGCCCTCCATGCTGACGGGCAGCAGGGAATGGGCTTCGCCGTTCATCGCCAGCTTTTCCAGATAGGGACCGGCGGGAAAGGACAGGCCCAGGGCCACGCCCACCCGGTCAATCAATTGCCCCGCGTGCAGATCCCGGGTGCCGGAGATCAATTTCAGCTGATCTCCCCGCATGTGCAGCACCTCGGTGGTGCCGCCGGACAGATGCAGGGCCAGGTAATCCGAGGCCCGCAGCCCGCTGTCCTGCAAGGCCGCCCGCACGTGACCCCGCTGATGGGTGGTGGTCAGGAGCGGCACCTTCAGGGACGCCGCGGCCACCCGGGCAAAGGAAAGCCCGGACAGGAAAACGGGCATATAGGAAGCCTCGTCGTCCCGGGGGGACGCGGACACGCAAACGGCGTCCACAGGCCGTCCGGCCAGGGATTCCATGGCCTGATCATAGAGATCGGGCAGCTGCTTTATATGCGCAAAAACGGCCTCGCTTTGGCGAAGGCCGCGTGCCCCCTGCTGCACGGGCAGCAGTTTGCGGTGAGAGCAGATCACGCCCGCCTCGTCCGCCGCCGCCACAGAGGTCGTATAACAGCTTGTATCAATGCCCAGCACGATCATGGCGTTTCCGTCGTTTCCTCTTTTTCTCCCCGGGAAATGGCCCCCAGGACGCCATTGATGAAGCGGGCGCTGCTGGGCTCGCTGAACCGCTTGGCCAGCTCCACCGCCTCGTTGATCACCACGGATTCGGGCGTATCGTCGTCATAGCGCATTTCGTACAGCGCCACCCGCAGGATGCACAGATCCACCCGGGCGATGCGCCCGATCTCGCGGGAAGGGCTGTGCCGGGCGATCAATTGGTCCAGTTCCGACCCATGCTCCGCGACGCCCGCCAGCACCCGGTCGATATAGGCCTGATCGTCGCCCTCGGGCGTGAAGGCGATCAGCGCATCCAGCGTATCCTCTCCGCTGCCGCCCATCAGTTTTTCATACACAAGCTGCATGGCCGCAGCCCGCGCCATGGAACGCGCCATAGTGTTTTTCCCCCGTTTTCCTTATTCCTGTGTATCCGTATGGTTGCTGGCCGACTGCTCGATCTTTTCGGAGATCTCGGCGATCTCGCTGTGCCCCACGCTGTCGTCCTTGATGGGCTCGTCCTTGGCGGGGAAGCGGCGGTTGACCGCGTCCCGCACGGCGGCTTTTTTATCGCCGATGCCGCCCAGCAGCGCGCCCACGGCGGCAAAGGCAAAGATGAACAGCGTGCGCCACAGGCCGATGGTCAGCAGCAGCACGGCCACGATGACGCCGATGACGGCATAGGCCACGGAACAGGCGGGCGAACCGGGCGTCAGCGTCCGCTTCCAATCAAAAGAATTATTGCTCATCTTTCTTTTCTTCCTCCGGCTCCTCCGCCGCGGGCGCTTCCTCAGCGGCAGGCTCGGCCTCCTCGGTCACGGGCTCCTCAGCGGGAGCCTCCTCCACGGGAGCTTCCTCGGCGGGGAGTTCTTCCTCGGTCTCAGGGGCAGGCTCCACCGCAGGCGCTTCCTCCACGAGATCGGGCGTCACATATTCCGCCTCCGCCATCTGTTCGACCTCACTCTTTTCGGGATCGCGGCCAAAGACGCGCTGATGCACGGGGACCTTTTCCTTCTTTTCCGCAGGCGTCTCAACCTTCACCTCGGGCTCGGGCAGATCCTTGGGCGCCTCCAGCTCGGTGATCGGGGCCTTATCCACGGATACGCTGATATTGCGCACCTCGATGCCCGAGGACGCAGCCAGATAGCGCTTGATCTGGGATTGCAGCTGCTCCACCGCGTGGGGAATGGACACGTTGCCGTTGATGGACACGCGCATCTGCACGTCGATGGCGTCCCGATGGTTGACCACGTTCATCTCGTTCACCTTGACCTCCTTATGCGTTTCCACGCATTTGAGGATCAGGTTTTCGATGGCGGACACGGCGATGCGCAATTCGCCCAGATCCGTGGTCTGGGTGACGAAGGCGCGCCTGCGGGAGGTATAGCGCCGGGCCACCAGGAAGATGAGAAAGCTGACCACCACGGCCACCGCGCCGGAGATGATCAGGATCAGGGGCAAAAGCCCCATAACCACGCCCTCGCCCAGATCATGGCCGTAGAGCAGGATCCCCGCGGCGATGGAGATGCCGCCCGTCAGCACGGTCAGCAGCGCTCCGAAGCGCAGGATCAGCCGATCCAACAATTTCATTTTCATGATGCTGTGCTCCCTTCAGATTCAAAAACAGCAGGGAAATGGATCACTTGGCGGAATCCTCGTCCGCCTTTTCCTCAGCCTCTCCATTTTCCGCTTCCGCCTTTCTCTCCTCGCGGATCACCTGGCGCACCTCGCTCTGGATGCGCTCGTTCTCCTCGCTGGTCAGATGGGCGGATTCCAGCCCCGTCTGCAGGGCCTTCTTTTCCTTCTCAAAGCTGACGCCCTGTACATGCACGTCCACTTTGACCACATGCAGACCCGTCATGGTCTCGATGGCCTTGCGCACGTTCTCCTGCACCTCGGAGGCCACCTTCTGGATGGGCGAGCCATACTCCACCACGATGTAGATTTCCACGCCCACGTCTTCACCGGCGACCTCGATCTTGATGCCCCGGGTGATGCCGCTCTTGCGGCCCAGAGAGATCCCGCCGCTGGTTGCCATGCCGGCAATACCGTCCACCTCGCCGGCGGCCACGCCCGCGATGATGGCAATCACTTCATTTGCATATCTGATGGTGCCGCCGTTTTCGAGATCGACATCCACGTTGACGGGCAGATTGTCTTTCTTGCTGGCCATACACTGCACCTCCTTTACGATGTACAGATTATTATAACAGATGCGCGGCGATTTGGCAACTGCTTCTCTTTTCGCGCGGTTCGGGGCCGTCTTTTTGTTTTCAAAAAAAGGTATTGCAATTTTTCGCAAAATATGATATAGTATTTCTGCTCTTGAGCGAGCATGGGATCATAGCTCAGTTGGTTAGAGCGCCACGTTGACATCGTGGAGGTC
>CACZLE010000038.1 GCA_902781945.1 uncultured Eubacteriales bacterium
AAATCGGAAAGCGCGCTTTCCGGTTTTTTATTTGCAAGCGCACCGGAAATATGCTATACTATGATGTCAGTTTATGCGGCATGCGCCGCAAAAGATAAACGGAGGAAAAAAAGTATGGCACGCAATCAATTCGGCGGCTTCGGCGGCCCCAATATTCAGCAGCTGATGAAGCAGGCCCAGAAGATGCAGCAGCAGATGGAAAAGGCCCAGGAAGAACTGGACGCCAAGGAATATGAAGCCTCCGCCGGCGGCGGCATGGTGACCTGCAAGGTCAGCGGCAAGCGGGAGATCCTGTCCCTGACCATCAAGCCCGAGGCTGTGGACCCCGAGGACGTGGAGATGCTCCAGGATATGATCATCGCCGCCGTCAACGAAGCCCTGCGCCAGGGTGAGGAGACCCGCGAGAGCACCATGTCCGCCATGGCGCCCAAGGGTATGGGCGGCATGTTCTGATGAACGGCACCGTGGAGCCCATCGCCCGGATGGCGGCCCAGCTGGCGCGGCTGCCGGGCATCGGGCAAAAAAGCGCCCAGCGCCTGGCCTATCACATTGCCGGGATGCCGGAGCAGGACGTGCACGATCTGGCCGCCGCCATCTGGCAGGGGCGCAAGGCCGTGCACTATTGCGCCATCTGCGGCAATTATACCCAGGGAGAGATCTGCGCGGTCTGCCAGGATGAAAAGCGGCAGAACGGGCAGATCTGCGTGGTGCGCGATCCCCGGGACGTGGCCGCCATGGAGCGCATGCGGGATTATCATGGCCGCTACCACGTGCTGCAGGGCGCCCTGTCCCCCATGAACGGCATCGGTCCGGATGATATCCGCATCCGGGAGCTGATGCAGCGATTGGGCACCGAGCAGGTGGAGGAGGTCATATTGGCCACCAATCCCGATATCGAGGGCGAGGCCACCGCCGCCTATATCGCCCGGCTCATCAAGCCCATGGGCATCCGCGTGACGCGCATCGCCCATGGCGTGCCGGTGGGCAGCGATCTGGAATACGCGGACGAAATCACCCTTTCAAAAGCGATGGAAGGCAGGCGCGAACTGTAATGCTGCATTTTTCCTACGGAGTCATGGGCTCCAGCAAATCCGCCATGCTGCTGATGCAGCACTATAACCACGTGCAGCTGGGGCACTATGTGGTGTTGGTGAAGCCTGCCATCGATACCCGCATCGACGCCAGCACGGTCTATTCCCGGGTGGGCCTGTCCGCCCAGGCGGACATCGTGCTCTACCCCGACCAAAGTCTGCGGGAGCAGCTGATGTGGGTTTCCGTCCGCAACGGGCGCAACGACCTGCCGGACGTATTCATCGACGAGGCGCAGTTTTTGACCGAAGCCCAGGTGGAGGAGATCGCCGATCTGGCCTTGGATCAGGAATTTTATTGCTATGGCCTCAAAACCGACTTTATGGGCAACTTTTTTCCCGGCTCGGCGGCCCTGATGCGGCTGGCGGAGGATATCAGCGAGGTGCCCGGCGGCCTGTGCTGGTGCGGGCGCAAGGCCACCATGAACACCCGCATCGACGGGGAGGGCAACGTGATCCGCACCGGCAGCCAGATCCTGATCGATAATCATCAGGAGATCAAATACATCGGCCTGTGCTACAAGCACTGGAAATTGGGACAGTCACATGCTTGAAATACTTTCGTCTTATATGCCGCAGATCCTTGCGGCTATTTGTATATTGCTGGCGGTTTGCTGCGGCCTGCTGATCGCGGCATTGCGGCGGACGCGCCATCAGGAAGAGGAATCGGAGCGGGTGGAAGAGCACCTGCGCAGCGAAATGGCCCGCCAGCAGCAAAGCCAGCTGGCCGCCGCGGCGGAAAACCGCCGGGCCCTGGAGCAGCGCATGGATATGCTCAGCACGCGGCTGGACGTGTTCGACCAATCCCAGGATATCCGGCTGCACCGCATCGCCGCCACCCTGGACGACAAGCTGAGCGCCAACGATCAGCGGGCCGAGCAGCTGCGCTCCACCCTGAGCGCGGGCATGGAGCGCATGCAGCGGGACAACGCGGAAAAGCTGGAAAAAATGCGGCTGACCGTGGATGAAAAGCTGCACGAGACCCTGAACCGGCGGCTGGGAGAAAGCTTCTCCCTGGTGAACGAACGGCTGGAGCAGGTATACAAGGGGCTGGGCGAAATGCAGACCCTGGCCAGCGGCGTGGGCGACTTGAAGCGGGTGCTGACCAACGTAAAGACTCGCGGCATCTGGGGCGAGGTACAATTGGGCACGCTGCTGAGCCAGATCCTGGCCCCGGCGCAATATGCCGAAAACGTGCAGGTGATCCCAAGCAGCGCCGAGCGGGTGGAATACGCCGTGATCCTGCCGGGCAGCGGCGAGGGGAGCCGGGTGTTTTTGCCCATCGACTCCAAGTTTCCCGTGGAGGCCTACGAACGGCTGTTGGCGGCCAGCGAGGCAGGCGATGCCGACGCGGTGAACGCCGCCTCCGCGGAGCTGTGCGCCGCCATCCGCACCGAGGCCAAGCGGATCTCCAAAAAATATATCGAGCCTCCCTATACCACGGACTTCGCCATCATGTTCCTGGCCACCGAGGGGCTTTATGCCGAGGCCCTGCGCTGCCGGGGGCTGACGGAGGAATTGCAGCGGGAGCAGCGCATCCTGGTGGCGGGGCCCACCACCATCACGGCCCTGCTGAACAGCTTGCAGGTGGGCTTCCGCACCCTGGCCATCGAACAGCGGTCCGCCGAGGTATGGCAGCTTCTGGGGGCGGTCAAGACCGAATTTGGACGGTTCGGCGATCTGCTGGACCAAACCCAGCAGCGGCTGCGCCAGGCGGGCGAGACCATTGAAAAAGCCGCCGTGCGCACCCGGGCCATCAACCGCAGACTGCGGGACGTGGAGGCCTTGGGAACCGCGCAGGCGGACAGGATGCTGGGAAGCGGAATGATTGACAACGAAGAGAACTGATACTATTCCCTGAAAAACAAAGCATCAAAAACAGAAATTTGACGGGGAAAGGGATACGCTTCTCTTTTGAGTCAAAAGAGAAGCAGAAAACCTGCGTTTATCGCCGTAAAAGCTGCGAACGCAACGAGAAACTAAGTTGCAGTCCACCGCTTCCGGGCAGCCAGCTTCGCTGGCATGCTGTGCTGCACGGCGCACAGCGAAAACCGGCGTCAGGCCGGAGAAAATGAGTAAACTCATTTTTCCGGACTGCTGCCGGTTTTTCTTATGCCCGGAAGCTCTCTTTGCGACTTCTAAGTTACAGGCGCAAATTGTTTGTTATTGTATTCAAGCCGGTTCGCCCGCTGAGGTCCAGGAGATGAAATCTCCTGGCGCAGGATTATAAGGGCCGCGGAGGCCCTTATCGTTTTCCCCCGCCAATTTCTGTTCTTCGGTGTATGGATTTTAATTCGTTTTTCGTATAAAACCAGATTTTCCCATAAAAACGCGCCCGGGACATTTCCCAGGCGCTGTTTTTTTCTATGCTGCTCAGAAGGTCACGGCCACGACCATGCCGTCCAGATTATCGGTGGAAACGGTGTAGCCGGTGGCTCCATTGGGGATGGTGACCATGGCGTCGGAATAGCCGCCCTCCAGGCGATAGATCTCGGCCTTCATCCGGCCATCCTCAAAGACGGCGATGTGGGGATGATTGATCAGGTATTCGGCGTATTCCTCCAGGCACATATCCAGGGCGTGCATGGCGATGGCGTTGGCCTGGCCCACATAGCGATAGACCTTGAGGTTGATATCGATGCCGGTAATATAGCTCTTGTCCACGGTATCAGGATACGGGAAACCCTGATTGGGGAAGCGGAACACCAGGCCGTACTTCCAGCAATTGTTATAGAACCACTTGCCCTGCTCCGTTTCATGCAGGGGCGTGTTGCTGAAATCCTTGTCCCCGCTCTTGTAATTGTACAGGCTCACGCTCATGCCGGACTGGAAATCGCTGGTGCCCGGATAGGCCGTGCCGGAATCCACCACCTTCTGGGTCAGCTTATCGCCGGAATAGCGGCTGCTGAATTTTTCGGAGGCCTTGAGCCAGTTCTGGGTCTGGGTCTCCATGGTGCGGTATCCCTCGTCCACGATGATGTTATCCATATCCAGGCCGGCGTTCCGGGCGTCCTCATAGAGGTCCATCAGCGCATCCACGGCGGGAGGCATGAGCATGACGGAGGAATTGCGGGTGGGGATATTCGTGATCTTATTGTTGTCTTCGCGGCTGCGGCGGCTGATGCTGACCATCAGGTCGTCCGTCAGGTCGGCGGGCATGGCGTGCCAGCGGTTGACCACCAGCATGCCCCCTTGCAGCATCTCCCGGCGGGTGACGCTGACCTGAGCGCCCGCGCTGATGGGGAAGGCGGTGACATCCACCACGTCCCAGCCGGAAGCGGCGGGCTGCGGCCAGGAATTGTCCACCTGGGCGGTCTCCACCCGCTGGCTGTTCAATTCCGCCATGGCGGCGTTATATTCCGCGGTCAGGCGGTCATTGGTGGCCTGGACCTCGGCGACATTCTCCTGCACGCGGCGATCCAGGAAATTATTGGTATACAAATAACCGGCGCAGGCTGCGGCAGCCAGGGCCAGCAGCACCAGCATCCAAATGATCAATCCCCGATACGCATTGCTTTTTTTCGTTGTGGCCATATCCTGTCACCTTTCTGCCCACGCGAGCGCAGACAAATGGGATTCATTAAAATAATCCATCTTTTTTATATCATTTTTATTACGAAATGTCAACATCTGATGCAATATTTTATAGGAAAAAGGCCACGGGATTTACAATGTACGCCTTTCAGCGCAGCGTCAGCTCCACCGGGCAATGATCGGAGCCGTAAATTTCGCTGTGGATGGCAGCATTTTCCACCCGGTCCCTTAGGGCCTCGGACACGATGAAATAGTCGATGCGCCAGCCCGCGTTGTTCTCCCTGGCATGGAAACGATAGCTCCACCAGGAATAAGCGCCGGTTTCATCGGGATGCAGGGCGCGGAAGGTATCCACGAAGCCCGCCGCCAGCAGGTCGGTCATCTTGGCCCGCTCCTGATCGGTGAAGCCCGCGTTCATGCGGTTGGACTTGGGATTCTTGATGTCGATCTCCTCATGGGCCACGTTCAGATCGCCGCAGAGCACCACGGGCTTGGTTTCCTCCAGGGATTTGAGATAGGCCCGGAAATCATCCTCCCAGCGCATGCGGTAATCCAGGCGCTTGAGGCCGTCCTGGCTGTTGGGCGTATAGCAGCAGACCAGGAAGAAATCGGCGTATTCCAGGGTCAGCACCCGGCCCTCGTGGTCGTGCTCCTCGATGCCGATGCCCCGGGAGACGCTGAGAGGCTCCACCCGGGTGAACACCGCCACGCCGGAATAGCCCTTCTTTTCGGCATAGTTCCAGTATTGATGATAGCCGGGCAGGTCAAGCTCGATCTGTCCCTCCTGCAATTTGGTCTCCTGCAGGCAGAAGGCGTCGGCGTCCAGGGCCGCAAAGCTGCCCATAAAATCCTTGCCCATGACGGCGCGCAGGCCGTTGACGTTCCAGGAAATCAGTTTCATTCTTTATCTTCCTCCATTGTACTCGTGCAGGCTGCCCATGATAGCGTCCAAATTCTCATCCGAATATTCGATCTCGGCGGAATACAGGCGGGCAACCTCATAGATATCCTCCGGCTTTTCACACAGCAATGTGATCAGCTGCGTGCTGAGCACACAAAAGGCGGTCACTCCGCGCGGGTATTGCTTTTGATTTCTCAGATAATGACGATACAGAAAATAGACCAGCAGCTGCTCCTGCGTCCTGTCGTCAACCGCCGCAAAAGCGCGGCTGTTTTGCCGTTTTTTCAGGAGAATCGTCCAGCTTTTATCCATGTGCTCCAGGGTCAGCAGCACATTCACCCATTTTTCAAACGGCAGATCGGGCAGCTCCGCGTTTTCGTCCGCCTCCATGATCCGCCCCATGCGGTCAAAAATGCTCATCCGGCGATCCTGGGCAACGGACAGCAGCCTTTCCCGCTGAAAAAGCCTGGCCTGTTCTCTTTTGCCGAGTACCGCCTTGGATCTTCCGTCATCCTCCACGATCAACTGCACAGGCTGATTCCAATTCAAGATCAGTCTGCAAGCCTCCTCACAGCACAGGCCCAGGCCGATTTCCTCCCGGTCTGTCAGCTGGGTGCGGAACCGGGGATGATCGCGGCAGATCTGGCATAGCGCCTTCTCCCCCGCCACCGTGATCAGATCGCACAGGCCGTTTTGATTAAGCAAAGGGCAGCGCTCATTTTCATCCAGGATGAAATGCGCACCGTTTTCGTCGCGGGCAATGGAAGCGCGCAGCCTTTCCCCCATTTCGCCCCGCATGCCGTCGTACTTCCGCAGGGCCGCCGGGCTGATATCGATCTCCCAGCCGACGCAGCAATTATGCCTGCACCGATCCGCGACGCATTGAAACCTGGAAAAGTAATCCGGATAAACTCTTTTCATCGGCATATACAAAAACCGCCGCCGAAGAATGGCGACGGTTCTTTTGTCAAATCAGTTACTGTTCGACGGGATAGATGCAGACCTGCTTCTTGTCGCGGCCCAGGCGCTCGAAGCGCACGATGCCGTTCTCCTTGGCAAACAGGGTGTCATCCTTGCCGATGCCCACGTTGAGGCCGGGATGGATGTGGGTGCCGCGCTGACGCACCAGGATGTTGCCAGCCAGAACGAACTGACCATCGGCGCGCTTCGGGCCCAGACGCTTGCTTTCGCTGTCGCGGCCGTTGCGGGTGGAGCCCATACCTTTTTTATGAGCGAACAGCTGAAGATTCATTTTCAACATGATGTTGTACCTCCGTTCTTATTTCACCGGGCGGTGAAGGAAATATACTTGGGATACGACGCGGCCATATCGCGGATGCCCTGCTCAAAGGTCCTGAGGATCACCTGGGAATCGTGAGAGAGCTGATCCTCCCGCAGAGAAGCGGTGAGGAAGCCGTCCTTTTCCGTGATCTCGGGCTCCGCCCCGGCCACGCTTTGCAAGGCGTTGGCGCAGGTGATGGACAAGACCGAAACCGCGGCGCACACGATATCGCTGCCCTCCTCCGCATAGCCTGCGTGGCCCTTGCAGGAGAAGCCGGTGATATCGCCCCGGGCGCTTTTAAACAGGGTGACGCGGATCATCAGCCGTTGATCGCGGTGATCTCCACCTTGGTGAAAGGCTGGCGATGACCGGCCTTGCGGCGGTAGTTCTTCTTGCTCTTATACTTGAAAACGACGATCTTCTGGCCCTTGCCCTGCTGCAGCACCTTGCCGGTCACAGCAGCGCCCGCCACGGTGGGGTTGCCCACTTCGACAGTGTCGCCACCCAGCATGAGCACGGGGAAAGTGACCTCATCGCCCACCTGGTTGTTCAGCTTTTCCACATAGATGACGTCTCCCTGAGAGACACGGTACTGTTTGCCGCCGGTCGCAATAATCGCGTACATTCTGGCAGCACCTCCTATTACAAAACTCGCCGGAAACCAGGCGTCTTTCAGCCACGGGGCGGCGCTTGCGCGCACTTTAAAAGCCTCTTCCGAGCGGCTACCCGAGTAATATACCATAAAAAGCAAGGCGTGTCAATCGTTTTTTTGTTGATTTTCCGCGGAAAAAGGGCTTCATTGCGCAAAATCCGCAATCATGGTATAATGGACGGGATCAGAGCGTGAAGCCGCCGTCCACCACCAGGGTCTGACCGGTGATGAAGGAGGCTCCTTCGCTGAGCAAAAAGTCCGCCGCGTTGGCGATATCCTGGACGGTGCACAGCCGTCCCAGCGGGGTCTCCTCCGCCAGGGCCTGCTTGTCCGCCTCCGAATAGGCGGCCATCATGTCGGTATCCACCGCGCCGGGGGCCACGCAGTTGACCCGCACGCCGGAGGGGCCCACCTCCTTGGCCAGGGCTCGGGCCATGCATTGCAGGGCCGCCTTGGTGGCGGAATAGACCGCCTCGCAGCTGGCCCCCACCACGCCCCACATGGAGGAAATCAGCAGGATGCTGCCGCGGGACTGCCGCAGATGGGGCAGGGCTTCCCGCATGCAGAGGAACGCGCCGCGCTGGTTGGTATCCGCTAAAAGATCGTAGGCATCCAGGGGCATTTCCTCCGTCAGGCCGCTCCAGGCCGCGCCCGCGTTGCAGATCAGGGCGTCCAGATGGCGGAACACCCGCAGGGCCTCCGCGATCAGGGCTTTCACCTGCTCCTCCTGCCGCACGTCGCAGCAAACGGCGATGGCGCCGGTCTCCGCCGCCAGCTTTTCCGCGGCCTGCCGGCTTTGACGGTAGCAGAACATCACCCGCCAGCCCGCCGCCGCGAAATGGCGCACCAGCTGCGCGCCGATGCCCCGGGCTCCGCCGGTGATCACCATGGTTTTCATATCGCATCCCTCCCGCGTCTATTATAAAAGAACTTTGCGCCCCGGTCAACGCGCAGATTGGAGAACCCATGCCGGATCTTGCTCTTTTGCGGCCCCTTTTGCCCGACACCCCCATCCAGGCTCCCGCTGAAACGACCTCCACCAACCTGGATGCCCGCCGCTGGCTGCAGGAGGGCGCGGTCCACGGCAGCCTGGTGGCGGCGGATCGCCAGACCGCGGGCCGGGGACGCCTGGGCCGCAGCTTCGCCTCCGCCGACGGCGGCCTATACATGAGCGTGGTGATCAAAAGCGATCTGCCCGCTGGGGTGCTGACCACCCTGTGCGCCGTGGCGGTGCGCCGGGCGATCCGGGAATTGACCGGCAAAACGGCAGACATCAAATGGGTCAACGACCTGCAAGTGGGCGGCAAAAAGATCTGCGGCATCCTGTGCGAGGGCGTATGGCAGGGGGATCAATTGCTGGGCGTCATCGCGGGCATTGGCCTGAACATCAGCCAGAAAGCCTTTCCCGAGGAGCTGCGGGATATCGCTGCGTCCCTGTACCCCGACGGCCTTTCCCCCGTGGATTCCGCCGCGTTCTGCGCCGCCATCTGGAAGGAAATCTTTACTTTGCTGCCAAACGCGCCGGGACATATGGCGGAATACCGCCAGGCCTGCGTCACCCTGGGGCAGCGCGTGTATTGGGAGAACGCCGCCGGGCGGCATGAGGGCCTGGCCCGGGACGTAGACGATACCGGCGCGCTGATCATCGACACGGCGAAAGGGACCGTGGCGCTGTCCGCGGGCGAGGTGAGCGTGCGCCCGCTTTGCGATTGACGAACGGCGAAAGATGACGTAAAATAGAGGATAAAGGAGGCGTTCCTGATGAAAAAGCGGATTTTCTGTTTGATGCTGGGTTTTTGCATGCTGTTTTCCGTCTCAGCCAATGCCTGGAGCTTTCAGGGATATCATCAGTTTCCTCAGTACGGCGATATGGTTTCCTATCAGAATATCCCCTTCGACTATGAGCTGAACGTGTACAGCCTGTTTGAAATGACCCCTGACGAGACATTGGAAATGCTGCTGGCCCACATCGACGCCAGCCACAGCGAGGGCGACGACGCCATCTACGACCTGCGTATCTGGTCTTCCCCGGACGGGCTGTATCAATTTGAAGTGCAGGTAAAGGAGCCCACCTACGCCACCTTTGAGGAGGAATTGCTCAAAGCGCCCGATTATCTGAGCCTGGTGATCGACGGGTACAGCCCGGACAGTCACGTGCGCCAGCTCCACGACGGCAGGCTGCGCAAGACGCCCATGGGCACCATGCTGGAGACCGCCATCGCCTATGACGCTTACGATGAGGAAGAAAACGCCTATCCCGTTGTTTTCCTTTATTATGATCTGTATCTGAACGGGCTGGAGTACTGCTTCTCCGGCTACTCCTTTGAAGGCGATTACGACGCCGTGCAGACCCTGGTGGACGAGCTTGTGCAGACCGTGCGTTTGCAGGTTTCCTCCCAGATCGCATGAATATGGAAAAGCAAATAGCGGTATTCGATTTTGACGGCACGCTGATCCGGGGCGACAGCGTGGTGGCGCTGCTGTTTTTCGCGTGCAAAAAAGGCCGGCTTTCCCTGGCCGGGCTGATCGGGGCCGGCTGGTATGGGCTGTTGTATCGCGTCCATCTCACCGACGCCCTGACGGCCAAGGGGCGCAGCCACGCCTTTCTGGCCCGGATGGATGAGGCGGAGCGGCAGACCTTCCTGCGGGAATTTGCCGGGACGCTGACGGCGCGGGTCTATGCGGATGGCCTTTCGCAGATCAAAAAGCACAGGGAGCAGGGCGACCTGGTGGTGATCTGCAGCGCCAGCTGTCAATGCTATATGCAATATGTGGCGGAGGCGCTCCAGGCGGACGCCCTGCTGTGCACGCCCTCCGCCGTCGACGGCAGGGTGCTTGGCCCCAACTGCCGGGGCGAAGAAAAGGTAAGCCGGGTGAATCAATGGCTGGATCAGCAAAACCTGCCCCACGGCTCCATCGTTGCCGCCTACGGGGACACCGCCGGGGACGCGCCCATCCTGCGGGCCAGCGGGCATCCGGTGCTGGTGAACGCAAAAAAGAAGCTCCGCAGGCTGCTGCCCGAGGCGGAGCAAGTGACTTGGCATTAAAAAACGGATCGCGCAGGCGACCCGCTTTTTTTGTTTATTTCAGGAACCAGGACATCATATAGCCGGAATAGCTGCCATAGGTGACCTGTGACCATACCTGACCCCAGGAGAGCAGGGTGACGCGGCTGCCCACAGGCACTCGGACGTTGACGTTGCAGCTGGTCTTTTCCGGGCTGGTGCGCAGATTGACGTAGGTGCCGCCGTTGTTGTTGACCACCTGCTTGGTGGTGGTGCCGGCGTTGACGCTCAGGTATTTGGTCATCATGTAGCCGGTCTGGCCCTGCACCTGCACGTAGCTCCAGCCCGTGCCCTGCTGTAAAATCGTGACCGGGGTGCCGTTGTCAAAGCGGCCCAGCACCCGGCTGTTGGTGTTGGCCTGCTCCCGCAGGTTCAGCCTGCCGCTGTTGCCGGTGCGCACATAGGCGTTGCCGGTGGAAGGCTGGGAGGGCGGATACACGGGATACGCGCCACCGCCGCCGCCCAGGAACCCGCTGTCCACAAAACCCACGGTGCCCTGATATTCCACCTGCCACATGACGCTGCCCTTGAGGTACACGGAAACGGTGCTGCCGTTGGGGATCTGGCGCAGGATATTGCTGCTGGTCACGCTGGGGCGGTCCCGCAGGTTCAGGCTGCCGCCGTTGCCGCCGTTCTTGTTGGTGTTGACGGTGGTGCTTTCGCCGGAGCCGGTGAGGGACAGATACTCGCTGCGGAAATAGCCCGTCAGGGTGACGCCGCCGCGGTCCGCGGTCACATACCACCAGCCGTCGCCGCGCTTATCCAGCACGGTGCAGGTTTCGCCGTTATAGAAGATATCCAGCACGTCGGCCTCAAAGGAAGGATAGGCCCGCAGATTGAGGAAGCGGGTGCCCGCGGGATTCTGCACCACGGCGGTGTTGCCGCCGTAGCTGCCAGAGCCCGCATACCAGACCTGGATAAAGTTCTTGCTCATGTAGCCGCTTTGGCCGGAGGACACCACCCGCACTTCAAACCAGTTGCCGGTCTCGCCCAGGATCTCGATCCACTCGCCCCGGTTGGCGCTGCCCAGCCAGCTGTATTCCGTGCCGGGGCCGCTGCGCAGGTTGAGGGACTCGGTATCGGCCACCACGCCATAGAAGCTGTCCCGGGGAACATAGACCTCGCCGCCGTAATAGCTGCCGGAATAGCTGTTTTCCACAGGCGTCAGATAATCCTTGTACATGTAGCCCGTCACCGCGCCGTCCAGGGTGGTCACCTGGTACCAGCCGCCATATTCGCCGATCACGCGCACTTGGCCGTCCCGGGGAATGCTGGTGAGCCAGGGATAATCGCTGCCGGGGCCGCTGCGGATATTGACCATATCGGCGTTATAGACCTTGGCGTAAAATTCCGCCTGGGCGGACAGGCACAGGCCAAAGGCCAGCAGCGCGGCCAGCAAAACAAGCACAAAACAGCGTTTCATCGTGATCCCTCCAAAGGACGTTCTGCCCATATAACGACGCGGCGCGGGATTTTCTTCCCTGACAGTATAACAAATTATGAAAAAAATCTCAACTGGTTCTTATTTACTGACGCGATAGATCCCGCATTTCAGATACTGGGTTTCCGGCAGCGCGGGCAGGATGGGGTGATCCCGGCCCTGGGTGCGAAACTCGATCTGCATCAGCTGTGTGTGGGTATCGTTTGCCGCGTCCAACACCACCTTTTGGAACATGGGCGGCAGGATATGCTGGGAGCAGGAGCAAGTGACCAGGTATCCCCCGTCCCGCAGCAGCTTCATGCCCCGCAGGTTGATTTCCTTGTACCCCCGCAGGGCCGGCTCCACGGCGCTGCGGGTCTTGGTGAAGGCAGGCGGGTCCAGGATGACCACGTCGTATTTTTCCCCGGCGGCCTGCTTTTCCTTGAGAAAATCAAAAGCGTTCGCGGCGACGAAACGCACGTTGTCCAGGGCGTTCAGCCGGGCGTTTTCCGCCGCACACTCGCAGGCGTACTCCGAGATGTCCACGCCCGTCACCTCCGCGGCCCCGTAATGGCCCGCGTGCAGGGCGAAGCTGCCGGTATGGGTGAAGCAATCCAGCACCTTCTGTCCCTTGACAAAGGGCGCGATGGCGGCGCGGTTCTCCTTCTGATCCAGGAAAAAGCCCGTCTTTTGGCCGTTTTTCACGTCCACCAGGAAACGGACGCCGTTTTCCACGATCTCCACCCGGTCGGGCACCTCGCCGTAGAGAAGGCCGGTTTTCTGTTCCAGGCCCTCCAATTCGCGCACGGGCACGTCGTCCCGCTGCCAGATGCCCCGGGGCCGCATTTCCTCCACCAGGGCGTCCAGGATCACCTGCCGGTATTTCTCCATGCCCAGGCACAGGCATTGCATGCTGAGCACGCCGCCAAAGCTGTCCACGATCAGGGCGGGCAGGCCGTCGCTCTCGGCAAAGATCAGGCGGCAGCTGTTCATATCCGCAAAGGCGCGGCGATATTCCACCGCCTGACGGACCCGGCGGCGGAAGAAATCCGCGTTGACCTTTTCGTCCTTGAAGGTGACGAAGCGCAGGCTGATCTGGGACTGGGGATTATAGAAGGCGCAGCCCAGCATCCGCCCCCGGGCGGACTTGACGGAAACCACGTCCCCCGGCTCCACCTGACCGGATACACGGTCTATATCGCTTCTGAACACCCAGGGATTCCCGGCAAGCACCCGCTGCTCGCGGCCTCCCCGCAAATACGCAATGGCCATCGCTGTACCTCAGCTTTCAAAAATTTTTCTCATTATAACACGTTTTTCCGCCAATTGTACAGCCCCGGCGCGAATAGGAGATGATTATTTTCCCCATACTAAGGAAAAACGGAGGCGTCAACCATGCAATACAGAACCGATCTGGCCATGGAACGGGCCCAGGACAGCGGGAATATGGGCGGGGTATGCATGCGAAATGCGCAGGCAGGCCCGTTTTCCATCTGCGAAATCGAGATCCAGTCCGCTGAGGCGGCGGAGCGGCTGCAAAAGCCGGCGGGACGCTACATCACCCTGGAGACGCCGCCCATCCACGGGCTGAGTGCCCAGGAACGGCAGACGCTGGCCCGGGAGATAGCGGAACGCCTGGCCCCGCTGCTGCCGCCCTTCGGAGACGTGCTGACGGTGGGGCTGGGCAACCGGCACATCACCAGCGACGCCCTGGGCAGCCGGGTGGCGGAGGGCGTGCTGGTGACCCGGCATTTGAAGGATACCCTGCCCGACAGCCTGCGGGGACGGCTGCGGGGCGTCAGCGCCCTGTGCCCCGGGGTGCTGGGCGTCACGGGCATGGAGACGGCGGACATGGTGCGCGGGGCCGTGGAGCAGACCCGCCCCAGCGCCGTCATCGCCATCGACGCCCTGAGCGCCCGGGCCTGCGGACGCATCGGCACGGCCATCCAGATCACCGATACGGGCATACTGCCCGGCAGCGGCGTGGGTAACCACCGGGCGGGGCTGACCCGGGATACCCTGGGGGTGCCCGTCGTCGCCATCGGCGTACCCACGGTGGTATACAGCGCCGTCATTGTGCGGGACGCCCTGGCGGCCCTGCGGGCGGAGCACCCGGAGGAGCTGGCCCGGCAGCTGACAGACCAGGACATGGTGGTGACGCCCCGGGAGATCGACCAGATGGTGGGCGAACTGGGCCAGGTGCTTTCCATGGGGATCAATCTGGCCCTGCAGCCGCGCATGGACGCAAATGAAATCGCCACGCTGATGAATGAAATCCTGTGAACGCGCATATAGATAGTGCAGCTTCTTTTTGTGGGGAGGATGGGCATGGAGACGCTGCGCCGTTTGGCTGTGCTGGGATTGTTTATGCTGCTTGCGTCCACGGCAAGGGCCGAGGATGCAGGCCTGTTTTTGTTTGCGGAGGATACCCCCGCGCCCACCGTCACCGCCCTGCCCGCGCCCGCCGTGACGGCTACGCCGGAAAGCGGCTTTTTTCTGGAGGTGGTGCGGGAGGAGCAGGAAAGCGGGTCCGAGAAGCGGGATTTTCGGGTGCTGATCTACCATACCCATACCTACGAGGCCTATACCGCCACAGAGTCCATGCCCTATACCCCCACGGAGAAATGGCGCACAGCAAATAATGAAAGAAATATGGTGGCCGTGGGCGCTTGCCTGGCAGAGCTTTTGCAAAGCGCGGGCATCGAGGCGGTCCACGATAGCACGGCCTTTGAGCCGCCGCAATTGTCCAGCGCCTACGAGCGCAGCCTGGGCATGCTGAAAGCGCGGCAGGAGGCGGGCGAGCGCTTTGATCTGTATATCGACCTGCACCGGGACGCCTATTCCAAGAACAACGGCCCCAACACCGTGGAAAAGGACGGGGCCGACCTGGCGCGGCTTTTGATATTGGTGGGCAAGGGCACGGGCCAGACCGGGGCGGGCTACGCGGAAAAGCCCAACTGGGAGCAGAACCGCGCCATCGCCCAGGCCATCAGCAACCGGCTGAACCTGCAATGCGAGGATCTGTGCCGGGGCGTGGCCCTGAAAAGCGGACGCTATAACCAGCACGTGGCGGACTGCTGCGTGCTGATCGAGGTGGGCAACAACTACAACACATTGGAAGAGGCCCTGGCCGCCATGCCGTATCTGGCCAACGCCATCTGCGCGCTGGCGGATGGACAAATCCAGTAGGGCGATGTATAATGGAAAGGTACTATACCAAGGATGGTCCATGATCATGCAAAACGCGGAACGACCCATCGGGATCTTTGACAGCGGCCTGGGCGGCCTGAGCGTGCTGCGCACAGCCCTGCGCATGCTGCCGGAGGAATGGTTTCTCTATTACGGCGATATCGCCAACGCGCCCTACGGCACCAAGACCGAGGAGCAGGTCTATACCTTCGCCCGGGCGGTGACGGGGCGGCTGATGGATCAGGGCATCAAGGCCCTGGTGATCGCCTGCAACACCGCCACGGCTGCGGCAGCGGCGCAATTGCGGGCGGAATTCCCCGATTTCATCATCGTGGGCATGGAGCCCGCCCTGAAACTGGCCCATGATCAATGTCCGGAGGGCCGGATTTTGGTGCTGGCTACGCCCGTGAGCCTGGCCTCGGAAAAATACCGCAGGCTCTATGAAAACTACGGCGAGCACGCGGTGTCTCTGCCCTGCCCGGGGCTGATGGAATTTGTGGAGCGGGGCGACACGGACAGCGAGGAATTGAAAGACTATCTGCGGAATAAATTCGCGCCCTATCTGGAAACCCCTTTGGCCGCCGTGGTGCTGGGCTGCACCCATTACGTGTTTCTCAAAAAAACCATGCAGTCGCTGCTGCCCCAAAACACCCTGGTGCTGGACGGCAACGAGGGCACCGTGCGGCAATTGGGCCGCAGGCTGGAAAGCGCCGGGCTGCTGCTGAATCAGGCAATGGGAACCGAAAAATACAGTCTGTCCTTCCACATCGACCGAAATGAGCCGGAAATCATCGCCCGGGCGGAGCGATTGATGGCGATTCCCGAATAAATCTTTGTATAAAACCATACCATGTTGTACAAATCGGCATTTTTTCAGTCGGAAACACTTGCTATTCTGCCGTATATCTGATAAAATGATGGTTGTGTGACGTGAAAACCGATGTGTCACGAAACGAACGAGTATACAAAAAACGATATATCAAATAGGGGGAACGACGACTATGGCTGATTACAAAACCAAAGACATCCGCAACATCGCCCTGCTGGGTCACGGCAGCGAAGGCAAGACCACGCTGACCGAAGCCATGCTCTTTGCCGCCGGTATGATCGACCGTCAGGGCAAGGTGGAAGCGGGCAACACCGTGACCGACTTCGATCCCGAAGAAAACAAGCGCACCATTTCCATCAGCGCGGCCACCGCGCCCGTGGAATGGAAGGGCACCAAGATCAACGTGATCGACGTTCCCGGTTATTTTGATTTCATCGGCGAGATGATGGGTCCCCTGCGCGTGGTGGAGACCGCCGCCATCGTGGTAGGCGCCGTTTCCGGCCTGACCGTGGGCGCGGAGAAAGCCTGGGCTTACAGCAAGAAGAACAACGTGGCCCGCATGTTCATCGTCAACAAAATGGACGCTGAAAACGCCAACTATGAGCGCACCATCGAGCAGCTGCGCGACAAGTTCGGCTCCAGCGTGGTGCCCGTGCTGCTGCCCATGGGCGAGGGCGCGGCCTTCAAGGGCGTTGTCAACGTGCTGGAGAACAAGGCCTACTCCGGCAAGGGCAAAGATCTGAAGGAAGTGCCCGTGCCCGCCGATATGAAGGACGCCATCGAGAGCGCCACCGCCGAGATCACCGAAGCCGCCGCGGAAGCCGTGGACGAGCTGCTGGAGAAATATTTTGAAGAGGGCGAACTGAGCCACGAGGAGATCCTGCAGGGCTTCAGCGCCGGCATGAAGAGCGGCACCATCGTGCCCGTGGTCCCCGTATCCGCCGTCAGCGGCATCGGCGTGGCCAAGCTGCTGGACATCATGAGCGCCTATCTGCATTCCCCCGAGCACACCGAGTACACCGGCGTGAACCCCAAGAACGGCGAAGTCGTCACCCGCAAGGGCAGCGATCCCTTCTCCGCCTTCGTGTTCAAGACCGTGGCCGACCCCTTCGTGGGCAAATTGAGCCTGCTGAAGGTGTGCAGCGGCACCTTGACCAGCGGCACCGCCCTGTACAACGCCAACGCCGAGAAGCCTGAAAAGGCCGGCGGCCTCTTCCTGATGCGCGGCAAGAACCAGGTGAACGTGGGCCAGGTGAACGCGGGCGACATCGCCGCCCTGAGCAAGCTGCAATTGACCAACACCGGCGATACCCTGTGCGACGCCAATAACCCCGTGCGCTTCGAAAAGATCGAATTCCCCGAGCCCTGCGTCCAGAAGGCCGTCTTTGCCGCCAAGCAGGGCGAAGAAGACAAGGTCTTCGGCGGCCTGGCCCGTCTGCAGGAAGAAGATCCTTCCATCCGTCTGGAAAAGAACGTGGAAACCACCGAAACCATCCTGTGGGGCCAGGGCGAACTGCATCTGGACGTGATCCGCAACAAGCTGCAGAGCAAGTTCGGCGCCAACGCCGTGCTGCAGGATCCCCGCATCCCCTACCGTGAAACCATCCGCAAGACCGTCTCCTGCCAGGGCCGTCACAAGAAGCAGTCCGGCGGCCACGGCCAGTTCGGCGACGTGTGGATCGAGTTCCGCCCCATCGGCGACACCAATATCGACTTCGAGTTCGAAGACGCGGTTGTCGGCGGCGTGGTGCCCCGCAACTTCATCCCCTCCGTGGAAAAGGGCCTGCGCGAGAACATCAAGAAGGGCGTCCTGGCCGGTTATCCCATGGTGGGCCTGCACGCCAAGCTGTACGACGGTTCCTACCATCCCGTTGACTCCTCTGAAATGGCCTTCAAGACCGCTGCCCGCATTGCCTACAAGAAGGGCTGCATGGACGCCAGCCCCGTGCTGCTGGAGCCCATCATGCACGTGGAAGTGCTGGTGCCCGACGAATACATGGGCGACGTGATGGGCGACATGAACAAGCGCCGCGGCCGCATCATGGGCATGAACCAGGTGGACGGCCTGCAGCAGGTGGTCGCCGAAGCGCCCCTGGCCGAAATGTTCAAGTATGCCACCGACCTGCGCAGCATGACCCAGGCCCGCGGCAGCTTCAGCATGAAGTTTGAGCGCTATGAGGAAGTACCCGGCGACGTGGCCAAGAAGATCATCGAATCCGCCCAGAAGGACGAGGACGAGGACGAGTAATCCTTATAATCACCATCAGCTGTCTCGCGTTTGCGGGATGGCTGGTTTTTTTTACATTTTAGCAATAAAAAACAGCAATTTTCCCCCTGCGACATAACTTGACACACGTGCGATCCATGTTATATAATGAGAAAAAACACAGAGAGGTGCGTTATCATGGGCTATTTCGTATTTAAGAAGACCAATACCGGCGTCAAATTCGACCTGGTTGCCGGCAATCATGAAATCATCGCCACCAGCGAAGTATACAAGACCGAATCCTCCTGCAAGAAGGGCATCGCCAGCGTCCGCCGCAACGCCCCCATCGCCAACCTGGAGGACAAAACTGTGGAGCCCGTGGTCACCGCCCGCTGCCCCAAGTTTGAAGTGTATACCGACAAGGGCGGCGAATTCCGATTCCGCCTGAAGGCCACCAATGGCCAGATCATCGCCGTGTCCGAGGGCTATACCTCCAAGAGCAGCTGCATGAACGGCATCGAAAGCGTGCGCAAGAATGCCGCGGACGCCGACATCAAAGTGAAGGAATAATTTCAAGCAAAAAACGGCCTCCTGTCCGGCTTGGGTAGGAGGCTGATTGTTGTTGAACGGGGAGGAGTACGCGCTTTCTAAAGAAAGCTGTGCAAAGACTTTTGGCGGGCGAACAGACGTGTATACGCTCTCAGGCAATTTCCGCCAGTTTAGCCTATGGGGGACTGCAAAGAGCCGTCTGGGGTCAATGAAAAAGCCAGGAGCCGTCAGATTCAAGCAAGCTTGATCTGCCGTCTCCCGGCTTTTTCGGGATTGCTTCGCGATCCTCGGCCTGCTACGCAGGCCGACCCGAGACTCGCGTGTGTTGTTTACCAAACATGGATGCAGCCCCCGCGACAGAAATGACGTCGGCTTATTATGAAACAAACCCATATGCCAAAGATAAAAAACTTTTGAACGGATATACCTCCCCCTTTCCCCCATGCGAAACCCCTGCGGGAGAAATTCTT
>CACZLE010000039.1 GCA_902781945.1 uncultured Eubacteriales bacterium
CCAGCGAAGCTGGCTGCCCGGAAGCGGTGGACTGCGTTATCCAAGCTACTGCGGAAAGCTGCTGGTTATCGAAGTCATGCAGCATCCGCCGCAGCCGGGGTCTGGGGTGGGGCTCCCACCCCAGCAGGAGTTTGAGGGCGGCGCCCTCAATGGAACCCCGTCAAATTTCTGTTTATCGTGTTGGTTTATCCATTGAACGCTTCCAGCACCCACTTGAACCCCGCTGCCATCCGGGCTTCCGGGTCCTGGAAGTGCCCGCCGGGATGCCAGCGAAATTCCGTTTGCAGGCCCTGGGACTGAGCCAGGGCAAACTGCTTTTTGGTGCAAACGCCCACCTGGGCCATCTGCGGATTGCGGGCCTTCGGTTCCTTTTCACCCAGGCTCAAATACAGAACGCTCCCTTGGGGGGCGCTTTTTGCTTGCGCGTAATCGATCCAGCCCGGGAACCACAGGGAGCCGGAGCAGGAGGCCGCGCCCTGAAAAAGCCCGGTCTCGTAAAAGGCCCACAGGCTGAACAGCCCTGCCAGGGAATAGCCGCCGATACAGCGGCGATCCACGCTGAGGTCGATGTTGTCTTTCAGCCATTTCAGGGTTTTGTCCGCCTCCCCCGCGAAGGCCTGGTCCCGAAACACCGGCGGCGCGGGCCAGGGGGACAGATCCCGGTTCCAATCCTCCGCATGGAAGGCCAGCAGGCGAAAGGGCGCGTCGGTGGCCTGAGAAAGCAGGGCGTACACCTGCTCCGCCTCCCCGTGATCGGCGCAGAAATACAGATCGGGACCGCCCGCACCTTGGGAGAAGATGGTCATGGTTGGCATTTTTATCCCTCCTGCAAATTCACCAGCCTGCCGCCCAGCAGCGCCACATCCTCGAGATCGTGGGTCACCACCAGGGCGGCGCGGCCCCGGGCACTCTGCTTTACGGCCTGGATGGCCAGACGGCGGGTGTCCTCGTCCAGCCCTTGAAAGGGCTCGTCCAGTACCAGCAAGGGCGCGGGGTACAGCAGGGCCCGGGCCAGAGCGACCCGGCGCTTCATGCCGCCGGACAGGGTGGAGACCGTCAGGCGCAGGCTGCCTGGCAAGCCCAGGGCGGCCAGGCATTGCTCGGCCTTTTCCGGATCGTACGCCCGGCCCAGGGCCAGGCGCAGGTTCAGCCCCACGGTCAGCGTTTCCATCAGCCGGTCCTCCTGGAACAGCACGGCCACGCGCTCTGGCTTCCCGATGATTTCGCCAGCATCCGGCGTTTCCAGCCCCAGCAGGATGCGCAGCAGGGTGGTTTTGCCCCGGCCCGAGGGGGCCATCAGGCACGTGACGCCCTCCGCCACTGTCAGGCTGAAATCCCGCAATACGGCCTTGCCGTCAAAGGTTTTGGCGATATGCTTCATCTCGATCATAGGCGCTCCAGACGCGCATACGCGCCCTTCAACAGGGCCACCAGCCCCTTTTCAAACAGCATGCTGATCAGCAGGATGGCCAGCGTCCAGGCGTACAGCTCGCTGGTGTCCAGATAGACCTTGGCCTGGTAGAGCCGCTCGCCCACCGATCCCATGGGGATGCCGATGACCTCGGCGGCGATACCGCTTTTCCAGCTCATGCCCAGGGCCAGGGACACCGCGGACAGCAGATAGGGCTTGAGCTGGGGCAATTCGATATAGACCAGCCGCCGCAGCCGGGGGACGCGGTACATCCGCGCCATCTCGTCCAGCTGCAGGCTTTTGCTTTTCAGCCCTTCCAGCAGATTGCCGTACACGATGGGCAGCACCATGAGAAAGGAAATGAAGCTGTTCAGCTTGCGGGAGGTCAAAAACACCAGGGCCAATATGATAAAGCTGGCCACGGGCACGGATTTGACCGTCAGCATCAGCGGGCGGATCAGGTATTCGACGGGCCGCCAGCGGGCCGCCAGCACGGCCAGCAGCGCCCCCAGGGCAAAGCCAGTCAGGAAGCCCAGAGCGATGCGGGACAGGCTGTAGCCCAGGGCCCGGTAGGTGGCGGATTGCCCGAGCAGCGCAAAAAGCCGCTGCAGCACCCGCAAAGGCGAGGACAGCAGCAGCGGCTGGCGCAGCAGCGCCGCCGCGGCCTGCCAGACCAGAAGCCAGAACAGGACGGCGGCGACGCGCCACAGGTTTTCCTTTGTAAAAGCCTTATTTTTCATTCACCCAATAGAAATCCGCGCCGGGCAGCGCGCCGCCCACAGCGGCGGGGTTCAGATCGTACAGGGTTTGCAGATAGCCGGGCAGGATGGCCGCGGCGTCCTCGCCCGCGATGCATACGATATTGCAGGCGGGCAGGGCTTTCTGGGCGATGGGAGCCTTGACGCCGATGTACTTTTCCACCAGCGCGGCGGCCTCGGCCACATTCTCGTTGGCATAGGCGGCGGATTCCGCAAACTGCGCAAGGAATTCCGCCACCTTGTCGGGGTGCTCCTGGGCAAAGGCCTTGCGCACGATGATGCCCGCGGTGATCAGGCGGCTGCCGTTGTCCAGCTTGTCCCATTCCTCGGTCAGGTTCAGGGCCACACGCAGGCCCTCCACCTGAGCGCCCGCCACGGTGACGTAGGGCTGGGGCAGCATGGCCACGGCGTTCTCGCTCTGGGCCATCAGGGCCACCACCTCGGTGGGCTCGCTCTTCCATTCCATTGTGACATCGCTGGCGATGTCGATGCCGTGCTGGGCCAGCAGATAGGTGAGGGCGTATTCAGGGGTGCTGCCCTTGCCGGTGGCGTAGATGGTCTTGCCCTTCAAATCCTCCATGCTGTTTACGGTCTCGCCGCCCTTTTCCACCACATACAGCACGCCCAAGGTGTTGATGGCGATGAGCTGCACCTGGCCCTCGGTGCGGTTATACAGCACGCTGCCCAGATTGACGGGCACGGCGGCGATGTCCAGCTGCCCCTGGATCAGCTTGGGGGTCACTTCGTCGGCAGCCCCGGCGATGAGCACATCGTAATCCTCCGCGTGGGTGTCAAAAAGCTGCACCAGGCCCATGGCCGTGGGGCCTTTCAGGGCGGCGACGCGCACGGGCTCGTCGGCCAGGGCGCAGGCGGACAGGGACAGCAGGCAGATCAAAAGCAAAGCGACGATTTTTTTCATTCCGGTTTCCTTCCTTCCGCTCCTTTGGGAGCGAGGATATCATACGGCATTTTGCCCTGCTTGTCGGTTGCATATGCAACGGTAAAGAAGACAAAGGCTTTTTGTGGGCGAACGGGGGCGGATCCTGTTTCCGACAGCTTCCGCCCGTTTATTCCCGATACAGCGGATTCCATTTACCCCGCCGGAAGTGCAGGGTCAGCAGCAGGAACAGCAGCAGATTGTGGGCGATCATGCAGCTCCACGCGCCGATGAGGCCGAAATGGAAAACGCGGGTGCACAGGAAAGTGCCCAGGATGCGCACGCCCCACATGCCCAGGATATTGAAAAAGAAGGGCGTCACGGTGTCGCCCACGCCCTGTAGCATGCCCTCCAGGATGATGGCCACGCCGTAGAAGGGCTCGGATACCGCCACCATGCGCAGCACCGTGGCGCCCAGGGCGACGACGGCGGCGTCGGCGGTGAACAGGCGCATCATGCCGGGGGCGAAGATGAACAGCAGCGTGCCGGAGATCACCATCATGCCGATCTCCAGGATCAGCAGCATTTGGGAAAGGTCCCGCATGCGATTTTTGTCCTTGGCGCCCAGGGCGTTGCCCGTCAGGGTGGCGGCGGCGGTCTGCATGCCGTAGCCGGGCACGTAGAAGGCGCTCTCCACGGTGTTGGCGATGCTGTGGGCGGCCAGGGGCACGGTGCCCAGGGCGTTGATCATGGCGGCGAAGGCCACATAGCCAAAGCTGGTGCCAAACCGCTGCAATGTGGAGGGCAGAGCCACCTTGAGGCAGGGCTTCAATATCTCCCAATCGGGCCGCAGCTTCTGGCCCCTGGGGCTGATGACCGGGTGCCGCCACAGGGCCAGGGTGATGCCGATGCCGCCCGCGGCGTAGCTCACCGCGCTGGCGATGGCCGCGCCCTCCACGCCCCAGCCCGCGCCGGGCACGGTGACGCCCCACACCTGATGGGTGGGATAGATCAGCAGGTAGTTGAGTACCACGTTGATGACGTTCATCATCACGCCCACCCGCATGGGGGTCTTGGTGTCCCCGGAGGCCCGCAGGGCGGTGCCGAAGATGATGCTGGCCGCCCGCAGCAGCATGGGGGTATAAAGGATAAAAAAGTACCGGCCTGCGGTGTCCCGGATGTCCTCCCCCGCCTGCATCCAGCGGGGCACCTGCCGGTGGAGGGCCAGGGGCAATACGGTGAACAGCAGCCCCGATACCAGCACCGCCAGCACGGCCTGACTGGACACCCGGGCGGCCCGCTGTCTGTCGCCTGCGCCATACGCCCGGGCGATGAAGGACAGAAAACCCACGCCCAGGGCGGATACCGTGCTGCCGATCATCCAGTTGATGGTGGTGGTGACGCCCACCGCCGCCGTGGCCATGGCTCCCAGCCGCCCCACCATGGCGGCGTCCACGTATTGCACGGCGGTGTTCATGGCCTGCTCCAGCATGGTGGGCCAGGCCAGGGCGAAAATCACGGGCAGCATGGCCCATTTGCCGCTTTGAAAGAGCTTTTTGCGCATAATTGCCTCATAAAAGATACTTTGTAGCAGGTTATTTTCGCACATTCGCTGGAAATATGTCAAGCCCTGTGCTATACTATCCGGGTCAAAGGGGGCGATTTTGCTGTGCGTTGCGGATGCATCGAATGCGGCGCGTTTATGATCCACGCGGAGGACCGGGCGGAGTGCGTGTGCCCGGAGTGCGGGCATACATGCAGCGCTTGCCTGGGCACCAATACGGTGGTCAGCCGGGACAGGCTGAAGGACTTGAAATTCGTATCCTGGATCAGCCGGGACATTGAAAAGGCCCAGGATTCGCTGGAGGGGCGGACGGAGGACGACGAAGGATGACGGTGACCCCGCAGATGTTTTTGATCGTGCTGCCGCTGGTGTTCGCGGCCTCGGTGGTGGACGCCATCGGGGGCGGCGGCGGCTTGATCTCCCTGCCCGCCTACATGGTGGCGGGCCTGCCCAGCGATCTGGCCTCGGGCAGCAACAAGCTGTCGGCCTGTTTTGGCACGCTGATTGCCACGGGCAAATTTTTCAGAAGCGGCAAGATCATGATGAAGCCCGCCCTGTGCGCGGCGGCCATGGCCATCATCGGCGCGTTCATTGGCGCGCAGATCAACGAGCGCCTCAGCGACGCCGCCTTCCGGGTGGTGCTGCTGATCCTGGTGCCCGCCATCGCGCTGCTGATGGCCCTGCACCATAACGCGCCGGACCGCGCCCTGCCCATGACCGGAAAGCGGCTGGCGCTGTGCGCCTTGATCGGCCTTCTGGTGGGGGCCTACGACGGCTTTTTCGGCCCGGGCACGGGCGTGCTGCTGATCCTGGGCTTCACCTGGGCGGCGGGCATGGATACCGTCACGGCCTCGGGCAGCAGCAAGGTGGTCAATCTGGCCTCCAACGTCAGCGCCCTGGTGGCGCACTTTCTCAACGGCAACATCGTGTTCGCCCTGGCCGTGCCCGCCATGGCCTGCTCGGCCATCGGGGGGTATATCGGCAGCTGGCTGGCCATCCGCAAGGGGGCCCGGTTCATCCGCTGGGTCATGATGGGGGTCACGGTGCTGCTGCTGGTCAAATTGATCGTGGATTATCTGTAAGGAGAGCGCTATGCAAAAACTGATCGCCGTGGTGGGCACCAACGCCTCCGGCAAAAGCGGCCTGGGGATCGAACTGGCCCGGCATTACGGGGGAGAGGTGATTTCCGCCGATTCCCGCCAGGTCTATCGCGGCCTCGACCTGGGCAGCGGCAAGGTGACGCCGGAGGAGATCGCGGGCGTGCCCCATCATCTGCTGGACGTATGCGCGCCCGGCAGCTTTTTCACCATGGCGGATTTTCAGCGTCTGGCCTATGCAGCCATCGACGATATTTTGAGTCGGGGCAAATTGCCCTTCCTGGTGGGCGGCACGGGCCTCTACGTGGACGCGGTGTGCGACGGCTACGTGCTCAGCAATATCGAGCCGGATCTGCAATACCGCCGGGAATTGGAACGGCTGTCCACGGAAAAACTGTGGGAGATGCTGGAGGCGGCCCAGCCCGGCTCCGGGGTGGACCCGCAGAACCGCAACCGCGTCATGCGCCGGCTGGAGAAGCTGCACGACGGCGACGACGGCGGCGTGCGCAAGGAGCCCCGCTACGAGGTGCTGAAAATTGGCGTCACCTGGGATCGGGAGACGCTGTGCCGCCGCATCGACCAACGGCTGCAAACGCGCATGGAACAGGGCATGCTGCAGGAGGCGCAGGGCCTGCTGGACGCGGGGGTCAGCGAGGATTTCCTCTACCGGCTGGGCCTGGAATACCGCTATCTCAGCCAGTATCTGCTGGGCAAGGGCGGCAGCGAGGCATATATGCTGGAGGAGCTGGCGAAGGCCATCAAGCGCTTCGCCAAGCGGCAGATGACCTGGTTCCGCCGGGACAAAAGCATCCATTGGCTGGACATGCGGGGCGATCCCCTGGCCCAGGCCGAAAAGCGCATTGACGATTTTGTGGGAGGCAATTTTTGATGCAGATTCCGGATCTGTCCAAGGTGCGGCTCATCGCCAGCGACCTGGACGGCACCCTGCTTTTGAACGGAGCCCAGACCCTGCGGCCCGAAACCTGCGGGCTGATCGAGCAATTGATGGCCCGGGGCGTCGTTTTCGTGGCGGCCAGCGGGCGGCAATTGGCCAATCTGCGCAGGCTGTTCGCGCCCATCGCGGACAAAATCGGCTTTCTGTGCGAGAACGGCGGCTCGGCCTATTACCAGAACAAAAAGATCCATCAGGAATGGATGAATGAAGGCCTGGCGGCGGAGATCATCGACGCGGGCTTGCGGATGCCCGATCTGGAGATCGCCGTTTCCGGCCAGCAATACAGCTACATCTGCCCCCATACCCCGGATTTTTACGGCTACATGAAGGATACCATCGATTTTGACGTGGCGGTGATCCCCGATCTGAAACATCCGCCGGAGCCCATATTGAAGGTGTCCATGCACGCCGCCGCGGGGGACTGGCACGAGGACTACTGGCAAGCGCATTTCGGCAGCCGGTGCAAGGTGGTCTCCAGCGGCAACAACTGGATCGACTTCATGCCCTCCTGTGTCAACAAGGCCTACGGTCTGGGCAAGCTGGCCGACGCGCTGGGCATCCCCTTGGAGAACGTCATGGCCCTGGGCGACAACGACAACGACCGGGAGATGCTGGAGGCCGTGGGCATTCCCGTGTCCATGGACAGCGCCAAACGGGAGATTCGGGAGCTGGCGGCCTTCACCACCGATACGGTGGAAAACCTGTTCGCGCGCATGCTGAAATTATAACGTTTTATTCATATTTGTGCATAAAAACAGATTAAAAACAATCCATCCTTCCAAAATGGAAGGAGACAGGCCGTTTTGCACATTTCGCAATATTGACAAATGGATACCGCGTCATTATGATAACCGTAAGTTTTTTCTCCCCGCCGAAAGGGAAGGAAAACTGCGGTTTTTTTCTTATCAAGACCATCTGAAAGGAGAAACGGACATGAAGCGAAGCCTCTTGAAAAAACTCGGCAGAACCCTGACGCTGACAGTGCTGGCCCTGACGCTGGCCATCTCCTCCGCATCCGCGTGCACCACTCTTTATGTCGGCGCCCACCGCACCGATACCGGCACCCGCTTTGTGGCAAGAACTGAGGACTACGGCTCGGACATGAACAAGCTGTGGTTCATCAGCGAAGCTGGGGCATACCCTGCCGGGACAACCTATCTGGGCTGTCCGGAATACGGCGAATTTGAATGGGTATTCAGCCACGACAGCTACCGTTTCACCTATTTTACCAACGACATTTTCAACGGCGCCTGCCCGGAATGCGGCCAGGAAAACCCCACGCATCTGTCCTACACGGAGTTTGGCACCAATGAAAAGGGCGTTTCCGTGTCTGCCACCGAGACCATCTCGGGCAACGCGGAGGTGCGGGCCGTGGACCCCAACGTGACCGTAAAGGCGGACGGCAAGGTGGGCATCGAGGAAACGGACATCCCCACCATTCTGCTGGCCGAGGCCGCCTCCGCCCGGGAGGCCCTGGACCTGCTGCTCCGCATCTATGACGAGTACGGCGCTTATGCCTGCTCCGGCCTGTTCATCTGCGATCAGGACGAGGTGTGGTATGTGGAAAACTGCTCCGGCACCCAGTATGTGGCCCTGCGGCTCAATGACGATCTGATGTTCCTGGAGCCCAATCTGGCGGTCATCGGCCTGGTGGACCTGGACGACACGGAAAACGTGGTAGCCTCCCCCCGGCTGATCGAGGTAGCCCAGCAAGCGGGCACCTTTGTGGGCGACGTGGCGGAAAATCAGATCGATTTCCGCGCCTCCTACGCCAATCTGGGCACGGCGGAAGCGCCCCGGGTGGGGCAGCCCCGCCTGGTGGACGGCCTCAATTTCTTTGACGCCGCCCTGAACTGCACGGCGGAGGATCTGGCCGCCGACAACACCCTGTTTACCATTTCCAATGTGAAGGACGGCGCGGTGGTGGATCTCTACACCAATATCCAGTCGGACCGCGTGGTGACTCGGAACGACATTTTCGGCTATTATCAGCTGAGCAGCATCGGCAAGCCCAGCAATCAGGAGATCAAGATTTTCGAGATCTTTGCGGACCGTCCCGCCGAAACGGCCACCGTGGGCTGGGTGGCCGTGGGCAATATGAGCTACAACGTGTTTGTGCCCTATTATCCCCTGCTGCTGAACGAAATCTACGCGGGCTATCAGGTGAGCGCGGACACGGCGCGGCGGGTATCCGCTGCGGAGGAGCGTCCGGCGGGCTTTGGCACCTTTGCCGTCAACAGCCGCACGGGGGAATCCTTCTACGTGGTCTATCCGGAGAACTGGCGCGATTCCTGCTACTTCGTCTTTGAGGGCCTGGGCGGCTACATCCAGTACGCCGAGCAGATCGACGGCGCGCCGGTGAACCCGGAGCTGCTGACCGCTGCCCGCGCCCGGCTGGATGCTTTGCAGGACGAATTCGCCGCGGAATTCTTCGCCATGGAGCCCGCGGATACCTCCGCCCTGGGCGCGGCCATGGCGCAAAAGGCCCACGAAACCGCGCTGGAGCTGATCGATCTGATCACGAATGCTGGGCTGTAATGATGGATGGGCAGTTTCGGATAGGGAAACAGCAATTTGAAAGTTAGATAACAAGAGATCCAGCTGGCGAAGGCCAGCTGGATCTCTTGTTGACTATATGAATTCTTCCCGTTTTTCCCTTGCCAATCACCATCCGCGCTCCACGCTCACGGCATTGTTCCGCCTCGCTGGATATATTCCACCGCCGACTGCACGGCTGCGGCGATCAGTTCGGACAGGGACTGCCGGGAGACGCCGGACACGGTGACGCCGCAGCGGGCGCTGGGCACCAGGATCTTGTGGGCGCGGGAACCGCCCACGGCGACGGCCATGGCGGCGGTCACTTCGCCCAGCATGGCGTCCGCCAGCACCAGGCCGATGGGGGCCAGGATCAGATCGGCGTCCGACGCGGCCACGCGCACGGCGTTCTCCCCGGTGGCGGCCTGGTCGGCCCCGGCCTTCAGCATGGCGGAGGTGGCCAGGGCGTTGACCCCCACGGCGGTCAAGGGCTGATCGGGCAAGGCGCGCTTGAGCTGCTCCACCAGCTGGCGGCCCACGCCTCCGCCCTGGGCATCGATGACGACGACTTTCATCCTATCCGCTCCTTCTTAACCCAAATGGGAAAATATACATGACGCATTATAGCATGTTTTGCCGCAAAAGGGAACCACCGCCGGAAAGTGAACCTCTGGCGGCAATTTTTTTATTTCCATTTTTGGATAAAAAGGCAGAAAAATATGATCAAATTTGGCTTTATGGGTGGACATTACCAATATAATATGATAAAATGTAACCGGATAGGTCTGCCCACATCCGGGGTGGACGCTGCCCACACGCGGTCCTCTGCGATCCCGCGGTGGAGTGCCGGGGAAGGATGACTGCGAATATGGAGGGAGTGAAGCAGGCGGAAAGGCCGGCTTCGCATGGCGAAGCACGACCAAAAGGAGAGGCTGCATGTACGTTTATTGTCTTTTCTGCCAGACACAGAAATGCCGGGCCGTGGCTTTCGCGCTGGAGCAGCGGGGCATCCCACGAGCATTTTCGCCCCGCATCATCAACCGCCAGCGGGTCAAGGGAAAAAACCTGGATGTGACCTATGATCTGCTGCCGGGCTACGTTTTTGTATATTCGGATGAAAAGCTGGAGAGCTTCGACGCCTTCCGGGGCGTGGTGGGCATCATCCGTCGGCTGGGCGGCGCGGAGAGCGGATATGAGCTGACAGGGACGGATTATGATTTTGCCATGCGCCTGTACCGCAAGGACGGGCTGGTGGGGCACGTGACGGTCTTCAAGGTGGGAGACGAAGTGCGCCTGGATGACCCGCTGTTTGCGGGGTGCCAGGGCAGAATCACCCATCTGGACATCAAAAAACAGCGGGCCCGGGTGGATTACCAATTTGCCAATATGAGCTGCCACACGTGGATCGCCTGCGATCTGATCAGCGCTGTGGAGAAGCCCGACACACAGTCGGAGATAAGTATAAAAGACGACCCTTGACCGGGGTTCTGACAGGAGGAGAGTCCGTTTGGACATCAAAAAAAGACGAAATGCCGCCGTTCGGTGGAATCTGGTCTTTATCGATATGCTCTGCTACGCGGTGGTTTGCCTGATGATCCTGGTGGTTTATCCCACCACCATCGATCGGCTGACCCCGGTTGAAACCTTTGCCAACGCCCTGCTGGGGCTGGTGTGCGTATTCGTGCCCCGGCTGCTGCTGGGCATCTATCAGTGCATCTGGCGCTATGCCGGGCCGGGACAGTATATCTGGCTGATGCTGGCGGATACCATTGCCGCCGTGGCGTTTTTGCCCATGCGCAGGCTGGTGCCCGGCTCCGTGACCTTCATGCGCGCCATCTCGCTGTTCATGCTGGATCTGCTGGGCGTCATCCTGATGCGCCTATTGTACCAGCATGTGTACCAGCGCCGCAGCAGCAGGAACGTGCTGGAGCGGGCGGCGCTGAAGCTGCTGCGGTGGTTCACGGGCGTCACCTTCCCGGAGGAGCATATGCTCAGCCGCGACCAGCGCATCAAAGTCGCCATCATCGGCGCGGGCAGCGTGGGCGCCATGCTGGCGGACGAGCTGCTGCAAAACCCCAAGGCCGTGTATCAGCCGGTGTGCTTTGTGGACGTGAACCAGGAAAAGGTGGGCCGCAGCATCTATGGTATTCCCGTGCTGGACGGCCAGACCGCCCTGGGCAAGGAGCTGGCGGGCCTGGGTGTGCAGGAAGTGGTGTTCGCCCTGCCCAATATCTCCGCCGAGCGCAAAAAGGAGCTGTACGATCTGTACAGTAAGCACGGCTACAAGATCAAGGCCTACGATTATCCCACCATTGAATCCGCCGAGACGGGCCGCCGTCACCTGCGCGATTTCAACATCGAGGAATTGCTTTTCCGTCGCACGGCCAGCTTTATCGATGAAAAGAACGCCGCCTGGTACCGGGGCAAAAAGGTGCTGATCACCGGCGGCGGCGGCAGCATCGGCAGCGAACTGGCCCGGCAGATCGCCAAGCTGGGCCCCCAGCGCCTGGTGCTGCTGGACATCTACGAAAACGGCGTGTACGACATCGAGCAGGAGCTCAAGACCAAGTACGGCGACAGCCTGAACCTGCGGGTGGAGATCGCCAACGTGTGCAGCCGCAGCGAAATGGAGAAGATTTTCAGCCGTCATACGCCGGATATCGTGCTGCACGCCGCGGCCCACAAGCACGTGCCGCTGATGGAGCGCAACTGCTGCGAGGCCGTGCGCAACAACGTGTTCGGCACCCTGACCACCGTGGAGACCTGCGAAAAATACGGCGTCAAGCGCTTCATCATGGTGAGCACGGACAAGGCCGTGAACCCCACCAACGTGATGGGCGCCACCAAGCGCATGTGCGAGATGATCGTGCAGAGCCGCACGGGGGACAAGACCAGCTTCAGCGCCATCCGCTTTGGCAACGTGCTGGGCAGCAACGGCTCGGTGATTCCCCTGTTCCGCCGCCAGATCGCCAAGGGCGGCCCCGTGACCATCACCGACAAGCGCATCATCCGCTATTTCATGACCATCCCCGAGGCCAGCCAGCTGGTGATGACCAGCGGCGCCATGGCCAAGAACGGCGAGCTTTACGTGCTGGACATGGGCAAGCCCGTCAAGATATTGGATCTGGCGGAAAACATGATCCGCCTGTCCGGACTGGAGCCCTACAAGGATATCGACATCGTGGAAACCGGCCTGCGCCCCGGCGAAAAGCTCTATGAGGAATTGCTCATCAAGTCCGAGGAGCTGGACAAGACCGACAACAACATGATCTTCGTGGAGCGGGACAAGCCCCTGCCCAAAGAGGAGATCGACCGCAAGCTGGATATCCTCCGCGAAGCCCTCAAAACCGAAAGCAACCGCACCGTCCGGGCCGCCCTGATGCAGGTCGTCCCCACCTACCATACCCCCGAGGAGGTCAACGAAAAGGCCACCGAGGCGGAGGAAATGAAAAACGTGAGAGGGTACGCGGCGCAGGGGTAAGGTTTTTGTCAAGCGATTGTGTGAGTAATAGAGAGGAGAACACGCGCTTATTCATATGCGGTTAAACAGCAAAACGAAATTGTTAACATAGGCGTTTTAGATAAGAAATTATTATAATAAAGGAGGTGAAAATAAAATGAGAAGAAAATTGTTAATATGTTTGGTCATTTTTTCCGTTTTTCTCATTTCGCCTCTTTTTATAAATACTGCTGCTTGTGTCATCCGAATGCCAAGCGACTCCCAATCGTGTAGGGTATAGAAGGTGATGCCACAGTTCATACAGACGTAGCGCAGTCGCTGGAAAATCAGAAAAGCCGCGTTGTGATTGACAGGGGTATGACGTAAGATTTGCTCTTTGCCGCTGGTCTTGATGTTGCAATGGGTGCTGCCGCAGGCCGGACAAACTGGATCGATCTTTGGCACGTCGATAAAAAACTGGTATATAGCGGCAATGGAGATTTAGTGCCGTTTTATCCTTTCACCGTATCCATCAGAAGAGCAGAAGAAAATGATACAAGCGGTTGCAAAGATGCCGATTGTCTATGACGTTGACTGCCCAAAGTCAAGCCCTGAAAGACTTCAAAGGTTCAGAGAATATGGTTTGAGAAAGCAAAAGGCAATTTGATACAGAACCATACATCCATTGCGCAGAGGGGGGTAATCCCCTCCTTTTTCACTTGCAAAAACACTCGACTCCAACTGGGGGACTAGTCCCCCAGCCCCCCTAAGGTTTATCGCTTTTGTTTTCCACGGGAGCGATTTGCCCATATTTTGTTGAGTATTATCTTATCAGTTTTATGTTGCACAAGTGTTTTGCTTGCTGCTTATAAAGAAAAATTCTCCTCAGTTATACATAAGATAAAGCATTACGCAAATATGTTATCAACACCCTATCAGGATTGAGTATACAGGCCTCTGCCCTGGTGAAAAACTGTACGAAGAGAAACTAATGGCAGAAGAAGGCCTTCAGAAAATGGACAACTAGCCGATCCACATTGGAAAACTTATACCCTTCGAGAAAAAGTGCTCCTGGATGAACTGGCGAAGTTGATGGATGCAGCTTAAGAAATAAGGAGAACAGCCTCCGCTTGTTGATCAAGGAAATTGTCTCAACTTATAAATCAGAGGGTGTTGTGTCTTATGTGATCAAGGATAGAGGGCTTTTTACTCAGCGGTTCCTTAGAACTATAGACTTTTCCGCAACCTGACCATCGCTCGCCAATAGTTTTTCTCATGCTGAGTGCATACAGCTTGGATATGTTCCTCCAGTGCGTCTTCCGCCAGCAGCCAATCTGCGCGGGTCAGGCCCTCCATCAAACAGGCGCGGTATTCGCGCAAAAAGGCGGAGGACATGCCTCTTTCGCTGGCGGAGCGCAGTAGGTTGGAACAGGCATATTCGTATAAATCGCTGGAAAAATCATCTTCGGCAGGCAGATAACGCAGGCTGAATCTTTCGCAGGAGGTGAGGACAGGCAAGAAGGCGAGGTCTTCGGCGGCTTCCCGGATAGAGATATGGTACAGGCAGGCGGCGGCCTTGCCGGGAGCGCGGCGGAGCAGGCGGCCCAGGCGCTGGATGTGTTGGCGTTCGACTGCGGAGCCGCTGAGGACGATGCCAATGTTGGCGTCGGGTACGTCGATGCCCTCGTCCAGACAGCGGCAGCTGACCAGCACGCGGGCGCGGTTTTCATGGAAAGCCTGCAAATTGCGTTCTCGGGCATAACGGGTCATGCGGGAATGATAAATAACGCATATGTTGCCCATGCGCCGCCGGATGGCAGCCGCCATTTCTTCGGCCTGGGCGATCCTCTCGCTGAAAATGAGGACACGATCCGTTGGATGCAGGCGGAGCAGAAGCGCGAGAGCGCAGCGCACGCGGGAAGCGGCGGAAACGGTTATTTGCTTCCTTTGATAAGTTTTGAGCAAGAAAGCGGCGGCGGGTTCTGCCGGGTCCATGTCGGCTTGATGAGCGATATGGGAAACAGCCTGGAGAAACCGCTGCTTTTCCATTTTCTTCAGCGTGGGATATGCTGCGTGCAGATGTTGCAGATGGAGCGCGATTTCCGACGACAGCCTGCCATATTCCTGTAATTCTGACGCGGAAAAGGAGCTGGAAACCTCGCATACGGCGAAAGGGGACAGGACGCTTTCCCGCACTCCAGCTTCAAAACCATATCGATAAATCACCGGCCCCAAAGCATGGACCAGCAGGGCGCCACTTTCTGTTTCCAAAGGCGTGGCGGACAGGCCTAAACAGGAATATTGATTGCCGGATAGAATGGCTGTATTCAAAAAGTCAAAGATTTTGCGGTTTTGCGGGCTGGCGCAGTGATGACATTCGTCGCAGATCAGCAGCGCGTGCCTTCCCAGGGCGAGCTCCTGGCGAATGTGAGCGGCCAGGTAGTTTCGGGCGGAGGGAACGATGTAAATCATTAGGCGCGAGGCGGGATCGTCTCGCCTGCCTCCGCCGAAGAAGCCTGGACGCAGCTGCGCTAACCGGGGATCCTGGAGCAGGGCGTTTTCCCATTGACGCGCCAGCGGAATGAAGGGCACCACAATCTTTACGGCGGTATCGGGATGGAGCGTCAGCGCACGGCGAATCGCCTCCAGCGCCAATACGGTCTTGCCCGCGCCGGTTATCACATGCGCAATTCCTCTGCGCTGATTTTTCTCCCAGGCAGAGAGACATTCCTTTTGCCATTTGTAAAGCTGCATCAAAATCCTCCCGCAATATGCTGATCCGATCAATAACATCATACCATATCGGGTCTGCCCCTGCAAGAAAAATACTTGTCATGGCTGGCGAAATACGGTATAATCATACCGAAAAAGGCTTGGGATAAGGAGAACGAAACGATGCTGAATTATGAAGAACTTTTTCATACATTGCAGGCGCTGGACAAAGCCCTGAAGGATTCCGCAGGCGCGGTGGCGCGGCTGCAAAAGGCCATCCAGAAAAATACTGAAACCGGCAATCTGGCAGAGGTCAAAAAAGGCTTGTCAGCGTTGAATGGCGCTGTGGAGCAGCTGCAATCCACCGCTGGCACCCTGGAGACCGAGGTGAACGGCTTTGACGTCAAAGCCTATTTTATCAATGGTGATTTTACCCGGCAATTGTTGGCGGCCTGCGAAACAAGGGACATTGATGTGAAGGGCGAGAAGGGCGTGTATGAGATGTTTCCCTTCAAGGTACGAGTCCTTGGGGATGAGGAGAGCGCAGGAGAGGTGTATATTGATCGCAAAAAGGTGCCCAGCTGCCGCCCGGATTATGTGGCCGATCTGATCCAAAACAGTCAGAAAAAGCTGTACGCTGCTCCTTTTAAGGCGTCGTCTTTCATGGAGGAACTGGCCGATGCTTATACGATCACATGCCTGAAAAACAAGGTGCGGGTGGGCAGCACCCAGGACTTGAAAAAAATCTATAAAAGCATGGTGCCCATGGCCCGTGCCCGGAAGGAATACGACGCGCAGGCATTTGCCTTTGATCTGGCGCGGCTGTATGAGGAAGGCCCGGAGGCGTGGGTGACGAAAAATGGCGCACGGTATACCTTCGGCACCAGCCGGGACGGGAGTGGCATCCGCGTGCTGAGCCGCAGCGGCGTGGAATCCTATATCAGTACGCTGCGATCCCTGAATAGCGAAAACTGAGGCACTGCAATAGCTGAGGGAGGAAAAACGCCATGGCGGAGCAATGGGTGAATAGAGAAGAGGGTCTGCGGCGATTGCTGGAGGGGAAGGCTCCCGACAATCAGGCCCTTTTGCGAGAGGTAACCGTGGGGGCGGATTCGCTGACGGATTTCCTGAGCGAACAATACCTGAAAACCTATATTCCTCAGGGCGGCAGTAAGATCAAGTTTGTTACGGGCCGTCCGGGCAGCGGAAAGACCCATATTGCTCAAACCTTGCTGGCGGAGGCGGAGAATCAAGGCTTTTTGACCGTGTCCTTTTCTGCCAGGACGGTATGGCTGCATGATTTCCGGGAGATTTATCTGGAGATCCTTCGCCAGTGCGGAATGGAGCGGACGCTTTCCGGCTGCGCCAGGCAGATCACCCGGGAGCTGGGCTATGATCCCGATGCCATCGGACCGGGCAGGACGCTGATGGATTATCTGGCGGAGCGCGGAGAGGGCGATCCCCTGTCCAAGGGCGAGATCCGCGCGATGCTGCGCAAACGCTTTACCAGAAATCCCCGGCTGGATAATACCTTTGCGGGCTGCTGTTCTCTGCTTACCGGTGATCTGCTGGGTCATCCCCAACTGGAAAACGCCAGCCGGGAGCTGATCTTGCGATATCTGAACGGTGATAAGACGGTAAAGCTGGCGCAGATGCGGGCATTGGGCCTTTCGGCTTCTTCCATTACCAAATATAATGCCCGGCATCTGCTGCGCTCCCTGTGCGAGCTGGTGCGTATGGCAGGGTATAAGGGCCTGCTGATCGTGATCGACGACCTGGAAATGCTGCTGAACCGTGCCGCAGGGGAGCCCATGCGCTATACAAAACTGCGTCGGGAGGACACATATGAGAGCATCCGCCAGCTGATCGACGATATCGACAGTATGCAGGGCGTGCTGTTCCTGCTGTGCTTCCGCCGGGAACTGATGGATGATGACAGCTACGGGATGAAATCCTATCAGGCGCTGTGGATGCGCATCCAGAATGAGGTGGTCAGCACGCGATTCAATCGCTTTGCTGATATCATTGATCTGGATCGCTTTGCGGATGAGAATTACGGAACGGAAACGATATGCGAAATGTCCCGGAAACTGGCTTACGCGCTGATGGAGGCCGAACGGGAAGCCGAGCCCCTGAGCCTGGAACAGGCGCGGGAGCTGCGGGAAAGGGCGGAGTTCGGCGGCCTGGGTCTGCCATATCTGGTGAACCGCACAATGCTGGAAGGAGGAGCAAGCCATGTCTGATTTTAACGCCCGTCATGTGATCGAGGCGCTTCGCTCGGGCATTCCTTCCCGGGCGGTGGGCGAGTATTTTTCCGAGGCACGGCCCGGCATGCTAAAAAAGCTCCGCGGACAGATGGAGACCGTGCGCGAAAATGGACGCTCCGAGGGCATGATTTTTACGGGGCGCTACGGCGAGGGCAAAACGCATCTGCTCAATACGGCCTTTAATATGGCTTTCACGGAAAACATGGCCGTTTCTTACATATCCTTGGGCAAGGAGACGCCCATGGACAAGCCCTGGCTGCTCTATCAAAAGCTGATCACCAATACTTATTTGCCCGGCGCACAGCAGCCGGGTTTCCGGGAAAAGCTGGAGGAGCTGACGCCCGGCAGCAGCATCGCCAACGAGCTGATGGCCTATGCCGCCAAGCGGCTGGAAACGGACAGGCTGTATTATTTACTGGCAGCTTTTTTGAATACCCAGGAGGAAGAAGAACGCTCAGTGTTCCTGAACGATCTGGAAGGGGATTTTGTATCCGGCGCGGCAATCAAAAAGAGCTTCCGCCGCATCACCGGCAGGCCTGCCAAATTCAATCAGAATTTCAGCAAGACCAAGCATGCCATGGACTATTTTTATTTTATGAGCCATTTGCTGCGGCAGATAGGCTGCCAAGGCTGGGTGCTGCTGTTTGACGAGGCGGAGCTGATGGGCCGCCTGGGCAAAAAGGCCCGGGCCAAGGGCTATCGGGAGATGCAGGCCTTTCTTCGTCCTGATCCCCGTTTGGAAGGTGTGTTCAGCGTTTTTGCCTTCAGCGCTTCCTACACGGAGGATGTGATCGAAAAGAAGCAGGAGGCGGAGAATGCCGCGGCGATTTTTGCGGAGGACCCCACGGCCTTGAAGGCTGTCAACGCTACGCTGAACGGCATCCTGAACGCGCCGGAGCTTATGCCTCTGACGAAGGATGAGATCATGCAGGTGCTTCTGGGCATTCAGGATTTCCATGGCCGGGCGTATGGCTGGCAGCCCCAGGTGTCTCCGGAGGCGATCTATGCCGCTACCGAGTCCGGAGGCTATCTGCTTCGCACCAAGATACGCGCGGCCATCGAGTTCTTCGATCAGTTGTACCAGTATGGCGAGGCCGGAAAGACCAAAATCACTCAGTTGGGCAAGGAAACCTTTGAAGAGGACGATACGCCCGAACTGCCTGATCTGGATGTATTTTGATCAGGACGCAATAAGAAACGGCAGAGGAAGAAGCCTCTGCCACTCAGATCATCAACAAATCTATTGTTAAAACTCGGGATGCATGAAGGGGCCGCAGCCCCTTCATTTTTTATCCGCAGGCGGCGGCGTGTACGTCGCCGAGGAGAAAAATTCTGGAGC
>CACZLE010000040.1 GCA_902781945.1 uncultured Eubacteriales bacterium
TCTCTTTCAGGCATAGCGTCTGCCGCAGGCAGACTGAGGATGTGCGATTCTGCGAATCGCCATCCGAAACCCGCGCTTGCCGCAGGCAGTAGCGCGGGGTGTAGAACTGAAAGAGAAGGTCCCCGTCGTTTCCTTCCCCCGTCAAATTTCTGTTTCCACTTCCTGTTGCCCCATCCCGCCGAATGATGTATAATGATCCCAACGAAAGAAGCATAACAGGGGGCGAGGACATGAAGTGCTATCATGGGAATATCCTGACGGTGGATCAGCAGGACAGGGTTTGTCAATATCTGGTGGAGGACGGCGGACGGATCGTCTATGTGGGGGATACGCTGCCGGAAAAATTTGCCCAGGCGGAGCGCGTGGAGCTGGGGCGGCGGGCGCTGATCCCGGCCTTTGTGGACACCCACCAGCATTTTGCCTCTTTTTCCACCTTCCAGGCGGGGCTGAACGTGATGGACGCGGCCTCCAATGAAGAAATCAAGGACATGATCCGGGATTTTGTGCGCCGTTCGGCGGGCAAAAAGACGCTGATCGCCTTCGGGGCCTCGCCCTATTCCGTGCGGGAGCGCCGCCTGATCAGCCGGGAGGAGCTGGACAGCGTGTGCCCGGATCAGGAGATCATGGTGGTCAAATATGACGGCCATGCCTGCATCGTCAACAGCAGGCTGCTGCAAAAGATGGACGCAAAAGTGAAAAACCTGCGCGGCTATCATCCCGATACCGGCGAAATGAACCAGGAGGCTTTCTTCAAATTCTCCGATTACATCACCAATTCCCTGTCGCTGATCGAGCTGTTCAGCAACATGCAGGCGGCGGTGGACTTTGAGGCCGGCCACGGCATCGGCATGGTGCACACGGTGAGCGGCGTGGGCTTCATTGCCAACCTGGATATCACCTTTGAAAAGATCTTTGCCAAATCCCTGCATAACGGTTTTCAGATTCGGGTGTTTCCCCAATCGCTGAACGTAAAAGTCGCCGCCAGCCGCCATATTCCCCGCATCGGCGGGTGCTTTGAGTGCGCGCTGGACGGCTGCTTCGGCTCCCACGACGCCGCCATGAACGCCCCCTATATCGACGCGGAGGGCGGCCAGGGCGTGCTGTATTATACCGATGAAAAGGTGATCGACTTCTGCAAGGCCGCCAACCGCGCGGGCTTGCAGATCGAGATGCACGCCATCGGCGATCAGGCCTTTGACCAGGCCACCCGGGCCCTCAAGGCCGCCCTGGACGATCATCCCCGGCAGGACCACCGCCATGGCATCATCCATGATTGCCTGCCCACGGCGGCGGGCATCGAAATCTGCCGGGAGTATCACATCCAGATGCCCGTGCAGAGCGCCTTTATCAACTGGAAGCAGGAGCCGGACGAATACCTGGCCTCCATCATGGGCCCCGAGCGCCTGGCGCGGCTCAACCCTCTGCGGACCTTCCGGGATAACGGCATCGTGGTGTCCTTCGGCTCCGACGCCCCCTGCACCAGCCCCGATCCCATCCTGTGGATGGACCGCGCCGTCAATAATCCCAACCGCGGCCAGGCCGTCAGCGTGCGGGACGCCCTGCGCATGTGCACCTATAACGGCTGCTACGCCACCTTTGACGAAAAGGACCGCGGCAGCCTGGAGACGGGCAAGATCGCCGATCTGGTCATTCTGTCTGAGAATCCCTATGCTATTCCTGCCGAGAATATCGGGAATCTGAAAGTGGAAAAGCTGATCCTGGCGGGCAAAGACTACCAGAGCGCCAAGGGAGCGGTCATTCCGGGGGTGATCCGGGGCTTGACCAACGGGAGCAAGGCATACTGATGCAAAACGGCCATGCCGGGAAACCTCGGCATGGCCATTCTTATTTCGTATCTCGCATGAACCATGGAAAAAGCACGCGCATGTAATCCTGCCTTTCGTGAACGGCTCGGAGGATGTAGACTTCCTGGAATCTGATCTGATAGATTGCCAGATAATGCTCGAACACGACATATCGGTATCCGCTGTCCAATCCGCCAGGGAGATAGATCGCGTTTCCCGTTTCGGGAAAGCTCGCCAAAATCTCCGTGGCGTTTACGATTCCATCGGTTATGCGATCCGCGGCGGCAGGATTGCGAAACTGCGTTTCAATGTAATCGGCGATCTGGTACAAATCCTCCAGGAAGGCCGGAGAATAGCGCAGATCATAACGCATGACGGTGCTCCTTCAGGCGCGCCTTGACCTCGTCTGCGGAAAGCCATCCCTTTTCCTCCCCGGCTTTCATTCCCTTGTTCATCTCGCACATGAATTGGAGGGCGGCCTTGGTCTGTATATAATCTTCCTGATCCGCGATATCTATCAAGGCATAAGCGCCGTGGCCGTTGCGGGTAAGATAGACCGGCTCCCCGGGACTGACGGATTCCAGCAGCGTGGAGTAGTTGCGCAAATCCGAAATGGGCTTGATGTTGGGCATGGCGTTCACACTCCTTTCACTAAAAACAGCATAGCATAATTTGATGTGAAATTCAACAGCAAATTTTGCATTGTATTTTCAGCGAAGCTTCCTCAGCTCCCCGCCCGGAAGGCCTCGATCACGTCGGGGCGTTTCTGGATGCGGCGGAGCACCAGATCCAGCTTTTCGCGGCTTTCCACCTGCACCACCATATGGATGGTGCAGGTTTTGTTTTTGTTGATCTTGACGCTCATGGCGGTGATGGGCGCGCCGCCGTCCTGGACAAAGACGGTCAATTCGCCCAGAAGGCTGGGGTGATCGTAGGCGATGACCTGGATGGTGGTATTGAAGCGGCCCTCGTTCTGTCCGGCCCAGGAGACGGCCACCTTGCGCTCGGGCTCGGAATACTGGGCGTTGATGCAGTCCGCCTTGTGCACGGTGACGCCGCGGCCCCGGGTGATATAGCCCACGATGTCGTCACCGGGCACGGGGTTGCAGCACTTGGCGAAGCGCACCAGCATGCCGCTGCCCCCCTCCACATAGATGCCCTGGGTGGGCTTGCCCTGGTGGCTGGCCGGGGCGGCGCTGACCTCGGGCAGATCGGGGGGCAGCATGGGCTTGGCGGCTTCCTCCGCTTTGCGGGCCTCCTCGTAGAGACGGCTGACCACGTAGGCCGAGGCGATCATGCCGTAGCCCACCGCGCCGTAAATGTCGTCCATTTCGGCAAAGTCGTATTTGCGAAGCAGGGGTTCGATATATTCGTGCTTTAAGAGGCTGGAAAGCTGAATGCCGCGGCGTTTGGCCTCGTGATCCACCATTTCCTTGCCCTTCTGCACGTTTTCGCCCCGCAGCTCCCGGCGGAAATACTGGCGGATCTTGCTGCGGGCGCCCTGGGTCTTGACGATCTTGAGCCAGTCCATGCTGGGGCCCTTGGCGGAGGGGGAGGTCATGATCTCCACCCGGTCGCCGGTCTCCAGCGGGGTCTCCAGGGGCACGATGCGCCCGTTCACCTTGGCGCCGATGCAGCTGTTGCCCACGGCGCTGTGCACGCGGTAGGCGAAATCCAGAGGCGTGGCCCCCCGGGGCATATCGATGATGTCGCCCTTGGGGGTGAAAATGAACACCTGCTCGGCGAAGATATCAGTTTTGAGACCGTCCACAAATTCGTGGCTGTCTCGCGTCTCGCCCTGCCAGTCCAGCACCTGGCGCAGCCAATGCAGCTTCTGGTCAAAGGCCTTGTCGTCCCCGCCTTCCTTGTAGCGCCAGTGGGCGGCGATGCCGTATTCGGCAATGTGGTGCATTTCCCAGGTGCGGATCTGGATCTCGAAGGGGAAGGGGATTTTGCGCCCGCCGATGACCGTGGTGTGCAGGGACTGATACATGTTGTTCTTGGGGACGGAGATATAATCCTTGAACCGCCCGGGCACCTGGGTCCACAGGGTGTGGCACACGCCCAGCACGGCGTAGCAATCCGGAATGGTGTCCACCAGCACGCGAATGGCGATGAGGTCGAAGATCTGGTCGAAGGGCTTGTTCTGGATCACCATTTTGCGGTAGATGCTGTACAGGTGCTTGGGCCGCCCGGCCACCTCGTAGTGGATGCCCATGGCGTTGAGCTTTTGAGAAAGCTCCTCGATGACCAGCTTGATGTTTTCCTCGCGCTCCACCCGCTTCATGCCCACTTTTTTGACCACGTCGGCGTAGCCCTCGGGATCGATGTAGCGGAGGGAAAGGTCCTCCAGTTCGGCCTTGATGCGGTACACGCCCAGGCGGTGGGCCAGAGGGGCGTAAATATCCAGGGTTTCCCGGGCGATGGCCGCCTGGCGCTCGGGGGATTTGAATTTGAGGGTGCGCATATTGTGGAGGCGGTCCGCCAATTTGATCAGCACCACCCGGATATCCTTGCCCATGGCCAGGATCATTTTGCGCAGGGTCTCCGCCTGGCGCTCCTCCCGGTCCGTAAAGTCCAGCTGACCCAGCTTGGTCACGCCGTCCACCAGCATGGCCACCTCCTCGCCGAATTCCTGGCGGATGGTGTCCAGGGTGACGCCCTCGCAGTCCTCCACCGTGTCGTGGAGCAGGCCCGCGGCGATGGTGGGGGCGTCAATGCCGATCTCGGTCAAAATGCTGGCCACGTACACCGGATGGATGATGTAGGGCTCGCCGCTGGCACGGGTCTGGCCGCTGTGCTTTTCCTCGGCAAAGGCATAGGCGCGCTCGATCAGCTTGGGATCAGCGCCCGGGTGATAGTGGAGCATGCGGTTGATCATCTGCTCCAGGGACATACATTCATAGGCCGTAGCCATGGGGTTCACTTCCTTGGATCATCTGGTACAGGGGAGACTGGCTGGGGTCGCACTTGCGGGCGGGCAAAAGCTGCAGCTGGGGACCGATCAGGTCCACGCTTTGCAGCACCGCCGCCATGGCGGCCTGGCGGGGATCCCGCAGATCGGGCCGCTGGCCGCCGCGCAAAAATACATAGAAGGCGCGCAGATCATTGACGGTAAATCGCAGGGTCCGCAGCCTGCTTTGCAGGGCGGGGCTTGGGGGCAGGACGGTGAATTCCGCCTGGGGATACAGGTCGCTGAGGCGGCAGAGCTCCTGAGCGCACAGCAGGCCGTCGCACAGGATCACCCGGCGATAGGGCCCCAGGGGCCGCAATTGATCGCAGCGGATCACCGCGTCATAGGCCGCCGGGATGGACCGCGCGCCCTCGGGCACGTCCAGGCCGGGAAAGCGATCCGCGATGCGCTGCGCCGTTTCCGCCGTGCGGCACAGGTACAGCGTGCCCTGGGCGTTCTCCGGCGCGGGCGGCTCCGCGGCCCGCAAAAAGGGTACATAATCCTTATCAATTCGGCAAAAACGAATCAATTCCTGCAAAATATCCTGGGATTCCGCATTTTCGTCGGTGGAAAACCGGGCGCTGGCCCCGCCGATGGCCTCGATGCGGCATTCTGCCGTGGTCTTGCCGCCGAAGGTATTGGCCACGGGGGTCACGGCCAGGTCACAGTTCCCGTGCAGGGAGCCCGCCCGGCTGCCCATCTGGAAGGCGATGGCGTCCATCAGCGCGCCGCCCTGGCCCAGGGTCAGTTTGAGGTGAGCGCCCTCCGCGCCCACGGCCCGGGCGGAAAGCACCTCGGCGTCCCGCAGCAGGAACCCCGGGGCCGGGTTGCCCATGCCGAAGGGCTCCAGCATTTTGATCTGGTCGATGAGCTCCAGGGTGATGTCCGTGAGATGCAGCTCCGCGTCATAGGCGGTTTCCGGCATCAGCGGACGGCCCTGCAATTGCTTTTCCACCGCGGCGGAAAGCTGGGCGGCCAGGGCCTCGGGGTCCGGCTCCCTGAGCGTCAGGCCCGCCGCCTGCTTGTGGCCGCCAAAGCGGGTGAACAGCTCGCGGCATTCGCTGAGGGCGGCAAACAGGTCCACCCCGCAGGCGCTGCGGGCGCTGCCAACGCAATTGTCGCCGTCCCGGCTCAGGACCACGGTGGGATAGCCGTAGCGCTCGGCCAGACGGCCCGCCACCAGGCCCACCACGCCGCTCTCCCAGCCCTGGCCCATGACCACGATGGCCCGGCGGGCGCAGAGATCCATGGATTGCACCTGCTGGTCGGCCTCCTCCAAGAGGCGGCGCTCGATGTTGCGGCGGCGGGCGTTGAGGCCGTCGGCCTGCTCGGCCAATTGCGCGGCCTTCAGAGGATCGGCGGTGGTCATCAGCTCCACGGCGATGCGGGCGGTGTCCATGCGCCCGCAGGCGTTGACCCGGGGGGCCAGCTGAAAGGCCGCCTGGGTGCCGCTGATCTCCTGGCCCGCCGGGATGCCCGAAACGCTGAGCAGCGCCCGCAGCCCCGGACGCCGGGTCACCTGCATGCGGCGCAGGCCCAGGGCCGCCAGGGCGCGGTTTTCCTTCAACAGCGGCACCATGTCCGCGATGGTGGCCAGGGCGCACAGCTCCAGGGTGGGCAATATTTTTTCCCCCGTCAGGGCACAGGCCAGCTTGTAGGCCACCCCCGCCCCGCACAGATAGGGACAGCCCGCGCCCCGGCTGGGGTGCAGCAGGGCGTCGGCGGGGGGCAGGGTGTCCGGCGGGGTGTGGTGATCGGTGACGATGACCGCCATGCCCAGCTCCTTGGCCAGGGCCACCTCGGCTACGGAGGTGATGCCGCAGTCCACGGTGATCAGCAGCTGATGGCTTTCCGCCAGGCGGCGCACGGCGGCTTCGTTTAGGCCGTAGCCCTCGTCCTTGCGGCTGGGAATGTAGATCTCCGCCTGGCCGCCCATGCCTTGCAGCGCTTCCCACAGGATGGAGCTGGCGCATACGCCGTCGCAGTCATAGTCGCCGTAGACCACGATGTTCGGGGGTATCGATGCCCCGCGACAACAGCAGGGAAGCGATGATGGGCGGAATGCCGGGCAGGTCGCCGGGCCGGCCCCGGGAAATGAGCCGATGCATCAGCGAATGTCCTTTCCCAGAAAGCGCAGCACCTGGCAGGCCCGCTTGTCCAGCAGGCGGGAGAGGATGCGCTCGGTGTAGCGGGCTTGCAGATCGGTAAGGCTCAGATTGGTGGACAGCACGGTGCAGAGGCCCGCGTTTTGCCGTTCGTTGATCAGGTTAAAAAGCTCCTCCACGGTGACGTTGGGGATCAGCGGCTCGGTGCCCAGGTCGTCAATGAGCAGCAGATCGGTTTCGTACAGGGCGTCCAGGTCCTCCTGGGCCCGGTCAAAGATAGCCTTGCGGGCGATGCGGATCAGCTGGTTGGCCGTGAGGCACAGGGCCGGGATATCCCGCTGCCGCGCCCGGGCGTGGATGCAGCGCAGCAGGAAGGTTTTGCCCAGGCCGCTGCCGCCGTAGAGCAGCAGGTTTTTCTTTTCGGGATGGGGCAGGCTGTCCGCGTATTTTTCGCAGTAATCCCGGAATTTGAGCATCCGTCCCCGCTGGGTCTCTCCCCCGGCGTCCAGGGCGGTTTCCGGAAAGCGCCGGGGGTCGAAGGTCTCAAAGGTTTCCTCTTCCTTGAAGCTGCCGTCCTGCTCCAGCAGGGCGGCATAAAGGGCCTTGGCGCAGGTGCACAGCTGCTTTTTGCCCGTGCCCACGTAGCCCGTGTCCTCGCACAGCGCGCATTGGAACACCGGCTCCAGATAGTTTTCCGGATAGCCGTTTTCCACCAATAATTGGCGGATGCGGGCGTTCCACGCTTCCACCTTCTGGGGCAGATCCTCCTCCGCGGGCAGGGCGAAGGCGCTGTACACGCTCTTCATCACCGCCTCCCGGCGGGTGTCCATCACCTGGCCGATCTCGGGACATTTGGCGATGACCTCCGCCCGGCGGCGCTCCTCCTCCCGCTCGTTTTGGCGGCGGCGCTCGGCCAGGGTATTCATCACTTGGGCAAAAACCTGGTTGTTCATTGGCTGGTCTCCTTACAGGTCTGTGATGCGCTTTTCCAATTCTTCCTCGGTGTACTGGCGCTGGGTGTACTGCTGCCCGGCGGCGGGCTTCACGGGCTTATCCTGCGGCACCTGGGCCGGGGTGGTGACGCCGCTGTCGTGCCAGGTCTGCAAGATTTTGTCCATGTAAGGCATTTTGCGGGAGGCGGAGCGGCTTTGCTCCGCGGCCAGCAGCAGCATTTCATGGCTGAAGCCCCAGGACAGCCACTTTTTGTACAGGGTGTGGTCGGCCCGGGTGGGCTTGCCCTGCTGGCCGATCTGCTCAAAGAGGGCGATCAGCGCCCGGTCCGTCTGATGGAATTCGGCAAAGTAACTTTGCGCCTCCTCCGGCGTGCGGATGCCCTGGGCATGCAGGCGCTCCAGGGCGCTGATGGTCTGCTCCAGCTTGCCCCCCGCCTGATAGGTCTCCCCGGCTACCATGAGGATCACGGCGGGGTCGTAGGTATCCAGCAGGCCGCGATAGGTGCTGACCACAAAATCCGTAGCGTGGGGCAGGCCCAGGGCGTGGGCGAAGTCCTCGGCGGCCTTGCGGGCCGCGCTGTCCGCCTGCACGCTCTCCGCCAGCTCGTCGGCGGTGCGGGGGGCTTCACCGCGAGATTCGGCCCGGCTGCGGATGCCCTTCAATATGCCGTCCAGGTAGGCGAAATTGGGGTCGCCCTTGGTGGTCTCGGTGAGGGCGGCCAGGATGGCGTCGGGGGCGTAGCCCCATTCGTCCGTCCATTTGCGGTACAGGTCCAGTTCCGGCTGGCTGGGGGCGCGGCGCTTGCCCATCTGGCGCAGCACGGCCTTGGCCCCGTCCTGCACGGCGCGGCTGTGGGTGAAATAGCTTTCGGCGTCCTCGGCGGAGGCCACGCCCTCCTCGCCCATGCGGGCGGCCTCGGCCTGGGCGGCCCGGAAGGAGAACTGGATGCCCCGGGTGGCGATCATGTGGGAAAGCAGCATCATCACGGTTTCCTGGGGCAGGTTCATATCCTGCACCCATTCCCAGCACAGGGCGATATCGGCGGGCCGCACCTTGCGCCGATCCCCAAACAGGGCGTACACGTCCTCGGAGAAGGCCACGAATTCCGCGTCCGCCTCCATGTCCGCCTGGCCGCTCATGGCCGCCTGGGCCGCGCTGCGGAACAGGTATTCCGGCGGATTATCGCTGACGCGGCTCACCAGGCGGCGGCGCTCCCAATACCGCAGGGCGGCTTCCACCTGGGCCTCGGTCATGTCCAGTTCCTTGGACAGGGCCGCCAGGCTCATATCCTCCGCCGGGCGCTGGCACAGGTACAGGCCGTAGAGGTACACCTTCACATAGTCGCCCTTTGCCCCGGGCAGATACTCCTGAAAAAACAGGTTGTCCACCGGCAGGCTGCCGTAGCGCAGGGCGTTTTCATCCAGCTTGAACATGATGTCGTCTCACTTTTTCTTTTCGTATTCTTGCAGGGCCAGGGCGCGCTTTACGGCTTTCTCCACCGCGGCGTCCAGATCGGGGGCAGGACCCTGGGACAGGCTGACGTGCAGGAAGAATTCCCGGGTGCCCGTGTTGCCGGTGACGGGGGAATGGGTCACGTTCACCGCCCGGGCGTAGGGCAGGGCGTTGACGTCCCGGATCAGGTCCCGCAGCACAGGGCCGTAGGCGGTATCGGGCAGGACGCCCGTGCGCCGGGCTTCCATGTCGTCCACCTCAAAGAGGGGCTTGACCAGGCAGAGCAGCTCGCCCTCATGGTGCAATACCTCCGCAAAGGCCGGGATGCCCTTGCGCAGGGACAGGTAGCTGAGGTCCACCGTGCCCAGGGTGGGCCGGGGATCGAGGGACAGCAGCTTTTCATCGGAAATGTTGGTCTTTTCCAGGTTGACCACGTGGGGATTTTGCCGCAGCGACCCCATCAGCTGGCCGAAGCCCACGTCCACGGCGTACACCGTGGCGGCACCGGCCTTCACCAGACAATGGGTAAAGCCGCCGGTGGAGGCCCCGGCGTCGATGCACACGCGATCCCGGACCTCGACGCCAAAATCCCGGATGGCGCCCTCCAGCTTCAGCCCACCCTTGGAGATATAGGGCAATTCCTTGCCCTTCACCCGCAATTGCGCGTCCACGGGGATCAGCTGCCCCGGCCCGGTGAGCCGCTGGGAATCCAGGTACACCTCTCCCGCCATCAGGGCGGCCCGGGCCTCGTGCTCCGTGTCAAAATAGCCGCCTTCCAGCAGCAGGTCAAGCGCTTTCCGCTTCTTTGCCATTGCGTTCCTTTCTGTGGGGGATCAGCCCCGAAAAAATGGTGCGTTCGGCGTCGCTGGTCACGTGGATCTCGCCGCCGTAGCTCTCCAGCGTTTTGCGCACGATGTACAATCCCATGCCCCGGCCCTCGCCGTGGCTGGAGACCCCGGCCTCGAAGATGCGCCGCAGGCTGTCCTCCGGGATGGCGGGGCCGTTGTTGGCCACGGAGAAGCCATAGCCGTGCACATCCTCCCGCAGCATGATGCGCAGGCTGCTGTTGGCGGTGTGCTCCAGGGCGTCGATGGCGTTGTCGATGAGGTTTGACAGCACCCGGCAGAATTCCCAGACCGGCATGGGCAGGTCCTTCCAGGTGCCCGCGGCGTCCAGTTCGGTCAGGATGCCCGCGCTTTCGCAGTCCGCCAGCTTGGCCCGAAGCAGCGCGTTGATGGCCGGGCTGTCCGTGCGCATGGCCCGGGACACGCTCTGCATGTCGCCGTACACCTTTTCGATGTAGTCCCCGGCCTCCTGGTATTCCTCCATTTCGATCAGGGAAAAGACCACCTGCAGATGGTTTAAAAAGTCGTGCCGCTGGGCCCTCAGGGCGCGGTTGAGCTCGTCCATCTGGCCCACCATGTCGCCCAGGGCGTCGGCCTCCTCGCTCTTGCGGCGGGCGGCCACGGCCTCCCGGATATCCAGGGCCGCGCCCAGGGAGACCAGGGCGGCCACAATGACGGTGACGATGCTTTCAAAATGCCGGGTGTTGTCCCGCATCAGCATCACGGCCAGCAGCCACACGGCGGCGATCTGCACGGCGTTGATGACGATGGAATAGGCGGCGTTGCGCCGCACGTTCACTTCCTTGTGGGTGATCTTCATGCCATGCCACGCCCTTCCCGCTTGTCCACCAGGCGGATGTTATCGGGGGACAGCCAGTCCCACAGGGTGTTTACCGCGCCCTCCTGGCACCAGCAGTCCCGGGGAGCCAGCAGGGTGACGCCCTCGGCGGGCAGGTTCATGTACACGGGGATGGGGCCGCCGAAGGTGCGCAGCACGCGGCTGATATCCGCCATCTGCCCGCGCTCCATGCGCAGATAGAGCTTGACCGGGCTGCGGCGGGCCAGCTCCACGTCGCTGAGCTTTTCTTCCGCCGCCGGGGCCTTGGGGGGCGCGCTTTGCGGGTTCAGGGGCTCCACCACGTCCACCAGCAGCTTGGTATCCTCATCCTCCCGCACGCTCAGGTGGCCTGTCAGCAGCACGGGGGCGTCCTCCTGCAGATCGTGGTGATAGCGCTCGTAGATCTTGGGGAAGATCAGGCATTCGATCTGCCCCGTCAGGTCCTCCAGCACGGCGAAGCCCATCATGCTGCCCTTCTTGGTGGCCTTGGCCCGCATTTCGGTGAGCAGGCCGCCCATGACCACGCTCTTGCCGTCCTCGTCGATGCCGCCGCCGGGCTGGTCCTTGAGATCGGCCACCCAGGCGGTGTTGATCTCCAGCTTTTCCAATACACTGCGGTATTCGTCCAGGGGATGGCCGCTGACGTACACGCCGGTCATCTCCTTTTCCATCTCCAGCAGCTGCCTGTGGGCGTATTCGCCCACGTCGGGATACACATCGTCCCGCAGCATGTCCGCCGTGGGCTGGCCGATGTCAAACAGGCTGATCTGCCCGGCCACGTTCTGCTTGCGGCTGTTGGCGTTGCTTTCCATGGCCTGGGCGAACACCTGGGCGCATTGCAGCCGGGTGGCCCCCATGCCGTCGAAGCAGCCCGCCATGATCAGGCTTTCCACGCAGCGCTTGTTCACCTGCTCGCTGTCCACCCGGCGGCAGAAATCGAACACGTCCCGATATTGGCCCGATAGCGTCCGCTCCCGCACGATGGCGTCCACGGCGGCGTTGCCCACGTTTTTGACGCCGCTCATGCCCATGCGCACGCACTTGACGCCTTTTTCGTTGGTTTCCACGGTGAACTTGCGGTCGGAATAATTGACGCTGGGGGGCAGCACGGGGATGTTCCGATCCCGGCAATACTGGATGTAGCCCGCGATCTTGGGGGCGTTGCCCACCACGCTGTTCATCATGGCGGCCATGAACTCCGCCGGATAATAGTATTTGAGCCAGGCCGTCTGCACGGCCACCACGGCGTAGCAGGCGGCGTGGGCCTTGTTGAAGGCGTAGCTGGCGAAGGCCGTCATCTCGTCGAAGATATGCTCGGCCACCTCCGCCTTGACACCCCGGTTCACGGCCCCGGGCACGTTTTCCTCCGGGGAGCCGTAGACGAAGTTCTTGCGCTCCTTGGCCATCACGTCGTGCTTTTTCTTGGCCATGGCGCGGCGCACCAGGTCGCTGCGGCCATAGCTGTAGCCTGCCAGGTCGCGCACGATCTGCATCACCTGCTCCTGATACACCATGCAGCCGTAGGTCACGTCCAGGATGGGCTTTAATTCCGGTGTCTCATAGTGCACGCTGGCCGGGTCCCGCTTGCCCGCGATGTAGCGGGGGATGGACTCCATGGGGCCGGGGCGGTAGAGGCTGATGGCGGCGATGATATCCTCAAAGTTGGCGGGCTGCATGTTGCTGAGGAAGGTGCGCATGCCGCCGCCCTCCAGCTGGAACACGCCGTCGGTGTCGCCCCGGCTGATCATGGCGTAGATTTCGGGATCGTGCAGGGGGATATCGCTGGGCTTCATATCGATGCCCTGGGAGCGCATCAGATCCAGGGTGTCCCGGATGACGGTCAGGGTGCGCAGGCCCAGAAAGTCCATTTTGAGCAGGCCCAGCTTTTCGATGATGCCCATGGGAAACTGGGTGGTGACCACGTCGTCGTTGGTCTGCAGGGGCACGAAGTTCACCGCCGGCTCGCCGGTGATCAGCACGCCCGCGGCGTGGGTGCTGGCGTGGCGTGGCATGCCCTCCAGGCGCAGGCTCAGATCAATCAGGCGCCGGATGCGGGGGTCGTTTTCGGCCTTTTCCCGCAGCTCCGTGCTGATGTTCAGGGCCTTTTCCAATGTCATGCCCAGATCGGCGGGCACCAGCTTGGCGATCTGGTCCGTCTCGCCGTAGCTGTAGCCCAGCACGCGGCCCACGTCCCGGATGACGCCCTTGGCCGCCATGGTGCCGAAGGTGATGATCTGGCACACGTGGTCCTGGCCGTACTTGCGGGCCACGTAGTTGATCACCTCCTGCCGCCGCTCGTAGCAGAAGTCCATGTCGATATCGGGCATGCTGACGCGCTCGGGGTTGAGGAAGCGCTCGAAGGTCAAATTATACTGGATGGGGTCCAGCTGGGTGATGTTGAGGCAGTAGGCCACGATGCTGGCCGCGCCGCTGCCGCGCCCGGGACCCACCATGATGCCGTTGTCCTTGGCGTATTTGACAAAGTCCCACACGATGAGAAAGTAATCCACATAGCCCATCTGGCTGATGACGCCCAGCTCGTATTCCATGCGTTCCCGGGCCACCTGGTCGTCCGCGGGATAGCGCTCGGAAAGGCCCGCTTCCACCAGCTTGCGCAAAAGGGAATAGCTGGTTTCGCCCTCGGGCACGGGAAAATGGGGCAGGTGGACGGTTTTGAAGTCAAACTCCATCTGGCAGCGCCGGGCGATTTCCTCCGTGCGGTGAATGGCGTCCTCATGGCCGGGAAACAGGGCCAGCATTTCCGCTTCGCTCTTGACGTAGAGCTGGTCGCTGCCCATGCGCATGCGGTCCGTGTCGTCCACGGTCTTGCCGGTCTGGATGCACAGCAATATATCCTGGGCCTCGGCGTCCTGCCGGGTCAGGTAATGGCAGTCGTTGGTGGCCACCAGGGGGATATTCAGCCGCTCGCTCATGTCGATGATCCGGGGAATGATGCGCTTTTCATCCTCCAGGCCGTGGTCCTGGATCTCCAGGAAGAAATTGCCCTTGCCGAACATTTCTTCCATCTCCCGGGCGTATTTTTCCGCCTCGGCGATGCGCCCGTCCAGCAGCAGCTTGTTAAAGTCGCCGCTCAGGCAGGCCGTCATGCAGATCAGGCCCTCGTGGTGCTGCTTGAGCAATTCATAATCGATGCGGGGACGGTAGTAAAAGCCCCGGGTGAAGGCCTCGCTGTCCAGGTACATCAGGTTTTTGTAGCCGGTCTCGTTTTCGCACAGCAGGATCAGGTGGCTGTATTCGCGCTTGGCGTAGCTCTTTTCCTCCATGTTGGCGCACACGTAGACCTCGCAGCCGATGACGGGATGGATGCCCTCCGCCTTGCAGGCCTGGTAAAAATCGATCACGCCGTACAGCACGCCGTGGTCCGTGATGGCGCAGGCATCCATGCCCAGCTCCTTCAAGCGCTTGGGCAATTCCTTGATGCGGCAGGCGCCGTCCAGCAGGCTGTATTCCGTGTGCAGGTGCAGATGCGCGAAGGCCATGGGCATTCCTCCCCAATTTAATCTATTTGTATTATATCACAGGATGCCCGTTTGCACCAGCACCGCGCACAGCAAAAATGCAATTGCCGCCCGGGGCAGGGCCAGGGCCGCCAGGGAGGCCGCGCCCAGGCCCTTTTGCTGCCAATAAGCGGCGTTTTGCAGCAGCAGGGACAATCCGCCGAAGGACAGCAGGGCGGCCAGCAGCGGCAGGGGAAGGGCAAGGGTGATCAGGGCGTGACAGCCGCCCGTGACCTCCAGGAAAGCGTGGATCACCGCCGCCATGCCGGGCGGCAGGGGCAGGGCGCAGCGGAGCATGCGGGCGGCCACGGCCCCCAGCACGATGGCCCCCGCCACCGTCAGCATGGCCTGGGCACTCTGGGCCAGGGCCTGGGGGATGGTAACGGGAGACAAAGCGATCCGCCCTTGGGGCTTTTGCCGGAAGAACAGCCCGCACAGCAGGGCGGACAGCAGATGGACGGCCAGCAGCCCCGCACCCTTTCTGGGGTCATCCAGCCAGCCGCTCAGGGTGGAAAGGAAGAACATGGGGCTCAGGGTGCCCGTCAGGACCGCGCAGCGGCGGGCTTCCGCAGGGGAAAGCGGAGCCTGGGCAAACAGCCGGGCGCCCGTGGGGGAGCCGCCGGGCAGGGCCAGCAGGCACAAAAGATCGGCGGAAATAGAATGCCCTGCCGTCAGCAGCTGGGCGCATACGGAAAAGGGCAGCAGGGCGGGCAATACGGAACGGGCGAAAACCGTCAGCGCCGCCAGGGCCGCGCCCGCGGCTTCCCGGGGGAAAACCAGCATGCAGCCCATCAGCGCCCCGGCGGCCAGGGAAGGCAAAATGTAAAACGTGCGCATGTTTTGCTCCTTTTTGCTTTTCATTTTGGGGATATTCCATTATAATGGGGTGGATGGGAGGTGTATGCCCGGTGCGGGTGCTGGCCCTGCTGCTTTCTTTGTTTTTATCCTTGCCCGCGGGGGGCCTGCGGCTGACGCTGACGGCGGAAAAGAGCGACCTGCTGTCCGCCGGGGCCCTGTCGGGGCTGCAAAGCGTCCTGTCCGGCATGGCCCTGACCTTTGGAGCTGACGGCGCGGAGGTGACCTATGGGGACGAGCTGCTTTTGGCCGCCCGGCCCGGGTTCCTGTTTACCGATGATCTTTCTGCGCCGCAGCCCGTGGAAGCCGTTCCCGATCTGGAAACTCTTTGGAATATATTGGAGCCTTGGAAGACTGAAAAAGAAGAAACCGCCGATCTCCAGGAGGCGGGCAAGGCCCGGTCCCAGGCGGTCTACGTCCTGACGGCGGAGGACTGGGCGGCCTTGGGATTCCCGGGGAAAATCGCGGAAAAGGCCACCTTCAAACGCTATTTCGACGGAAACGGCCAGCCTATGGGCGCGTATTTTTATACGGTCTCCCTGCAAACGGAGGAGCAGGCCCGGGAAGTGCGGCTGGAATACGGCTATCGGGCGGAAAAAGGGCTGTACCTGGCTTTCCGCTGCCCGGACGAAGCGCAAAAGAACAATCTGCGGATCAGCCTCCATGGCAGAAAGACCGCCTCCGGCTGGACGCTGGAGGGGGAACTGCGGCGGGTGACCGACGGCGAGACAACGGTGTACGCCGTCAAAGGCAGCACGGCGGGCAAGCTGACCCTGGCGGGCAATGAGAAAATCAAGGGCCGCACGGTGAAGCGTACTCTGACCCTGACCAGGAGCCAGGACGGGGCGGAATACCGGCTGGCCAAGGGGGACGAGCTGACGCTGGCGGGCCGCGTGACATGGGAGGCGGCGGAGCTGCCGGACCGGACCATCCCCGATACCGAAGGAAACATAACCGAAGCGCTGGCCGCACATTTGGCGGCGATCCTGCGGGCTGCCGCGCCGGAATCCTGGCAGCAGCTGGTGCATTATCTGACTGTGGAAACCTTGATCGACGCCCAGAAAAAGGGGGAATGACGGATGAAAAGAATAGGAGCCCTGCTGTGCGCCCTCTGGCTGCTGGCGGGCTGCGCCCTGGCGGAGGACCCGGCCCAGACCGATATCGCGGCCCTGATGGCCCGGCAGGTGAGCAGCAATTGCGTGCTGCGGGGGCAACTGACGGCGGAATTATCGGAAAAGACGCCCTTTTTCGCCTCCGATGCCCTGTGGGAGACCCTGCGTTCCTGGGCGGCGGACACGGCGCTGGAAACCACCTATATTTTCAGCCGGGCGGGGCAGACCCTGGGCAATTCCCAGGCCAGCCTGTACCTGAAACGCGGGGAGGAGACCCTGTCCACCCTGCGGCTTTCGGGCCGGGGCGAGGAATGGGAGATCTTTGGCGACCCCACGGGGGACCAGGTGTGGATTTTGCCCCGGCAGACCGAACTGCTGCTGCGGGACAAATATCTGACGCTCCCCGGCTGGGGACAGGCGCTGCTGCGGGGGATGGGGGCGCTGGAGGCCAGCCTCAACGCGCCGGAGGAAGGCCAGTGGCCCGCCCTGTATCGCTTCCTCACCGCTGCGGCCACCCAGGACGACGAATGGCGGCATGCCTTTGAAATCTGCCTCAAGCCCTACACCGAGCAGGTGTCCGCCTGGCTCCAGGAGCGCTCCCGGGTGTACCTGGTGCGGGGCGGGGACGCCCTGACCACCGGCTCCGAGGTGCGCCTGGACGGCGACGCTCTGGCCGAGGAGGCCCTGACCCTGCTGAACATGTTCTATAACGACCGGGTGATGCTGTCCCTGCTGCGGCCCCTGATGACAAAGCTGGAGGCCGAGGCCTACCTGGAGCCGGGAATGCAGATCCTGTTTGAAAGCGTGCTGCGCAATATGCGGCTGCCCGGCGAATTTGTGCTGGACCGCCGCTATGACGCCGAGGGCGAGCTGGATCGGCTGGAGGCCGCCTTCCCCCTGCCGGGCGGGATCATTCTGCATTGGAGCCAGGCGGGCAGCGTCAACATCCTGCGGCTGGAAACCCCGGGCTTCGCGGCGGAAATCAGCCTGACGGGCAGCCTCGAAAACGGCCTCAGCGGCGCGTTCAGCCTCAAAACGGACAGGACCTATTCCGGCAAATACCAGTGGACCGCCTCCATGCAGCCCGTCTACGAGGACGAGGACGAAAACGGGCGCAGCCGCAGGCAAAACGGCGATATGAGCCTGATCATCCAGCCGGACGCGGGCCAGGATTTTCCGGCCATGACCCTGACCGCCGCGCTGACCGCCCGCTCGGGCCTGCAAACCGACCAGAGCGCCCATTGGAACCTGGAACTGGACTGGCAGGAGCTGGGCGGCGGGGCCTATGCCCATATCGCCCTCAAGACCCGCACCGGCGCGCCCATCCAGCAGGTGGAGGCGGCGGGGACACGGGTAGACCTGACCGCCCTGTCCCCGTCGGAGCGGCGGACCCTGCTGGAGGAGGCGGCGGAAAACCTCAACGGCGTGCATTGACAGAAGCACGGGAAAATGCTACAATATAGAAGTGAAAATATCGCATCTTTTGTATTTTTATTAAAGGAGGATAAGAGGATGAAGAAATTGCTGGCTCTGGCCCTGGCGCTGATCATGGCCCTGGGCTGCGCGGGCGCCTTTGCGGAGGAGGCCGCGCCCGCTTACGGCATCGATACGCAGGTGCAGTTGACCCTCAGCCATAACATCGGCCCCATGCTGATCGGCATGGCTACGGGCAACTATGACGAACAAATGAGCGAAGCCATCCTGGACGTGCTGGACAGCATGTATCTGGACATCGCCTGCGGCGGCAACGTGCTGGATATGGCCCTGATGGGCAACGACGCGCCCCTCACCGCCCTGGTGGGCGTGAAGGACGAGGACGGCGTCACCCTGGTGGGCGACCTGTTTCCCCACTATGCCCTGCGGGTGGAGAACGCCGAGCTCGAAGCCCTGGTCCAGCAGCTGACCGAGCAGCTTGAGGCCCAGTTCCAGGAGCAGCTGCAGCTGCCCGGGACCGAGAGCGTCCAGCTGCCCGAACTCTCCGAGGAGGAGATGCAGGCCCTGATGGAGGACATGCAGGGCTATTCGGAGGACATCAACGCCTTCCTGACGGCGGTGCAGAGCAACATCCAGGCCAGCGAGGACGGCACCACCGCGGTGATCCCCCTCACCACCCATCAGCTGGCGAGCCTGGGGGAAAGCCTGCTGAACCGTCTGAGCGCGGACGAGGTGCTCAAGCCCTATCTGCAAATGATCATCGATCAGGCCAACGCCCAGCTGCCCGAGGATCAGCAGGTCACCCTGGAGCAGGTGCTGGCCATGGCCGGCCAGAAGGTGGCGGAACTCAAGGCTGCCGAGGATACCGTGCTGGTCACCGTGACCCTGATAAACAATGAGGACGGCAGCACCTACATGGAGCTGAACGCCGTCAACCAAGTGCTGCTGGCCGTAACCACCGTGTCCACCGGCGTGGACGCCACGATGCTGATCAGCAAGAACGAAATTACCGACGGCGAAGCGCTGCTGAACGCCATCACGGACGGCAGCAACGCCGAGGATGCCGCCGTGCAGCTGAGCATCCACCGTGAAACCGATGAAAACGGCGTGGACAACAACGCCTTTGGCCTGGAGCTGCTCTACGGCGGCATCGACGTGGGCCTGACGTGCAACAACGCCCAGACCGGCGCGGGCACCATCGATTATGTGAGCCACACCATCGGCGTGCTGTCTGTCAATCTGCTGGGCGGCGACCTGGTGCAGTTGGAAGTGGTCACCATGGCGGACGACATCCCCGTGGCGCCCGAGCTGGGCGAGCGCACCGTGCTGGATCCCCTCAAGCTGACCGACGAGGAAAAGCAGGCCCTGATCAAGGACGTGACCAATTACGGCATTCCCGCCCTGGCCGCCGCCTGCGTGCAGGCCATGCCCGATCAGGTGGCCGAGCTGGTGGAGCTGGGCATCAACATGCGCAAGCTCAGCCTCCAGTCTGGCGAAGAGACCGAGGATTGGGAAAGCTATGACTACAGTGAGGACGAATACCAGAGCGAAGACGATGAAGAAGCGGAAGCGGACGACGGCATCGACCTGACCGGTACCTGGACCGCTCCGGACGGCAGCCAGCTGATTCTGAACGCCGACGGCACCTTCCAGCTGACCTATGCCACCAAGGAAACCCAGGGCACCTGGTATAAGTTCGCCCCCGGCAGCATGATGCTGGATACCGAGCGCGTGGGCCAGTATTGCGACTATACCGAGGACGCCATCATCACCGTTATCGGCTTTGAAGAGCTGACCTTCACCCGCTGATCAAAAATGACCGCGCCGACAGGGGACGTTTTGCCCCCCTGCCGGCGCTTTTTTTGCGCTTCGGACCGATAAAATTTACATTCTTAACACAAAATCAAAAAACCCTTTGCAGTTTTGAAAGAATTAGGGACTATAATTAAATGGAAATCTATCCGCATTTTATCATTTTTTCGATAGAGTACCAACAAAGGAGAAAAAGCATGAAACGGTTTTTGAGCATAGCGTTAACGGCTGTGATGCTGATGGCGTCCGTGCCCGCCCAGGTTTCTTCGGAGGGCGAGGTGCTGCTGAACCTTGTGCCCGTGGAGACCGCGGCGGAGATCCCCACCCTGGCGGCTGTCCCCGCGGCGACGCCCAGCCCCACGCCCAGCCCGACCCCAGCTCCCGCGCAGGCCGAGCCCATCGTGATCCTGGAGATCGTGGAAGCCCCCGCCACGCCCGCGCCTGCGGCGAAGGAGGCGCCTGCGGAGGAACTCCCCGTGGTGACGGTGGAGCTTGCGCCCGCGGCCTCCCAGACCCCCGCGACGGACGCGCCCAAGGCCCAGGCTTCGGCTGCCCCTGAAAAGAAGGCGGAGGAACTCGCCCAGGCCCCGGCAGCCCAGGTGCTGACCGTGACCGCCACCGTGGCCGCGGCCACCGAAAAGGAAAGCGCCGAGGCCCAGGAGACCGCAGCCCCCGAGACCGAGAAACCGGCGGCGGAATCGGCGGACGAGATCCCGGCGGAAGAGCTGGAGAGCGAGGAGACCGTCGAAATCGCCGAGCCTGAAACCGAAGGCCAGGAGGAGACGGAGACTGTCGAACTGACCGTGGAAGAACCGGCTGCGGCGGAGGAAGCCGAGGCCGAAGCCGTTGCCCTGGAACTGAATGAGACCGCCGAACCCGAAACGGAAGAAACGGCGGAGCCTGAAGCCCCTGCCTCCGAAGCCGAGGAAACGGCGGAGCCCGAAGCCCCTGCCCCCGAAGCTGAAGAAGCGGCGAAGCCCGAAGCCCCTGCCCCCGAAGCCGAGGAAACGGCAGAGCCCGATACGCTTGCCCTCGAAACAGAAGAACCGACGGAGGACAGCGCAACCGAACTGGAAGCCCTGGAAGTGATGGAGCTTTCCGATACCGAGCTGACCAGCCTGGAGATCCTGACGGTTTCCTCTCCCGCCATGCTGGCGGATGGCGTGCCTGCTCTGGACGCCCCCCGGGTGGTGGCCTCTCCCGAGCTGAGCAAGCACGGCGAGCTGGTGTACGTCAACGTCTATGCGGTGGAGAACGCCACCACCTATGCGGTCACCATTTACAGCGCCAAGGGCACCGTGGTGGGCAGCACCTCGGTCAAACGGACCACCAGCTTTAAGATCCCTGTGGAAACAGCCAAGCTCACCGGCGGCCAGTACCGCGTGGTGGTGAAAGCCTCCGCCGACGGATATGCCGACGGCGAGACGGAGATCACCTTCCGCGCGGAGATCGTGGAGCTGACGGCCTCGGCCACGTCGGTGGAGACGGGCGTGGATTACACCCTGACGGTCAACGCTCCCCAGGCGGACAGCGCGACCCTGTACGAGGACGGCAAGGCCGTAAGCGCCCGAATCTTTAACAAGAACACCGCGGGCAGCCACACCTATCGGCTGGAAGCCGCCTTCGGTTCCGGCACCCTGACGGAGGAAGTCACCGTGACTGTCACCGCCACCAAGGGCAAGCTGGCCCAGGCCACGGTGACTGTGCCCGACACGGTTGAACAAAAGGACGGCGTCAGCTTCACCGTGGGCGCGGCGGACAATGCGGCGCGCTATACCGTGAGCGTGTACGACGCCGCCAATAAGGCGATTCTTGAGGATACCGCCGAGACGGCCAAAACCTATCAGATCGAGGCCGCGAAGCTGACCGCGGGCGAATACCGCATCGTGGTCCTGGCGGAAGCCTCCGGCTATGAGGCCAGCACGGCGGAAAAGAGCTTCACCGTCACCGCGTCCGCGGAGCACGTGGCTGCGCTGGCGGCGGACAAGACCGAAGTTCCCCTGGGTACGGACGTGGTGTTGACCCTCTCCGCTCCCGAGGCTGACAGCGCCGTGCTGTACAGCAAGGTGGGGGACGCCGAGGAGCAGGAGGAAAAATCCTGGACCGGCGAGATCCCCGCGACCTATACCGTCACCTGCGAAGAGGAAGCCCGCGTAGCCTATCGTCTGGCGGCCCGCTGGGGCGAGGAGACCGTAAACAGCAGCCCCGTCTTTGTGAACTATGTTTCCGACGTGCTGGAGGCTCCGGACCTGACCCTGTCCGCGGCGGCCGCGAAGGCCGGCGAGCAGGTGAAGTTGGACGTCAAGGCGGTGGAGCACGCCACCACCTATAGCATTGCCGTCTGCGAGCCCAGCGGCGATGTAAAGGTTGAAAAGAGCGCGAAGGAAAGCGCTGATTTCACCGTAAATATCTATACCGATTCCTTGCCTGCGGGCCTGTATAACATCGTGGTCAAGGCCCAGGCCGAGGGCTATACGGAATCCGAAAGCTCCATCCCCTTCCGGGTGGTGGATGTGGTCCTCGCCGCCGATCCGCTGATCGTGGACGTGGGCGCGGAATATACCGTGACCGTCACCGCGGAGGACGCGGAGGCCGTGAACCTGTTCCGCGAGGGCGAGGAGATCCCCGTGGATGAATGGGAAGACGGCGAGGAATTCACCTTTACCGATTCCTCCGATGAGGAGGCGGAATATGTCTATACCGCCGAGGCCAGGTATGGCGATAAGTGGTTCACCAGCAATACCGTCACCGTCCAGGTGAAGAACGTGGTGAAGCTCACCGCCTCGGCGGCCACCGTGGAAACGGGCACGGAGTACACCATCCACGGCGTTGCGGAGGACGCGGAAAGCAGCGTCCTGTACGAGGACGATGCGGCTGTCAGCGGCGCGGGCCCGGATTGGAAGTTTACCAAGTTTGCCGCGGGCCAATATACCTATCGCCTGGAGGGCAAATACGGCGATACGGTGAAGAAAGCGGAAGTCACCGTCACCGTCGCCGCCTCCAAGGGAGCGCTGGCCAAGGCGGCGCTGGACGTGGCCGCAACCGTGGAGCAGAGCGAAAACCTGCGCATCACCCTGGGCGCGGTGCCCAACGCGACAAGCTACGAGATGATCATTTACGACGGCACCGGCAAGGCGGTGGCCCGGGTGCCCAGTCCCCGGGTGGGCACCTCCACCCTGAGCACCGCCGGGACGCTGCCCGTGGGCCAGTACCGCGTGGCGGTCACCGCCAAGGCGGCAGGCTATGACCAGAGTGTGACCGAAAAGGATTTCTCCATCGTGGAGACCGTGGATCATACCCTGACCATAACGGCCAGCAAGACCTCCGTGACCACCCTGGAAGCCTTCACCCTGACCCTCACCGCGCCCGGCGCCAGCGCCATGGAACTGGTGGGCGTCAACCAGGCGGGAGAAACCGTGTATTATGATACCTGGGAGTCCGGCGGCACCCAGATCACGGGTCCCTATTATGCCTTTGCGGATATCATCACCTATACCCTCCGCGGCCAGTTTGGCAGCGACTGGGAGGAGAGCGAGCCCGTCGCGGTCCGCGTGACCGCCGCCAAGGGCAACCTGGAACAAACGACCCTCAGTTATTATTACCAGGTGGCCAGCGGCGCGGATGTGAACATCAATTTCACCGCCGTGCCCAACGCCGCCAGCTATAACCTGCGGCTGATCAACGCCCAGACCCAGGAGGTGGCTGCCTCCGCCGCCCTGACCCGGGTGGAAGACTGGAAGGTCACCGGCCTGCCGGACGGCCATTACCTGCTGGAGGCGGAAGCCGCGGCGCCCGCCTATAACGCCAGCCTGACCAAGGGTTCCCTGCACGTGGGCGCCATCGATCAGACCGTGGCCTTCACTGTGGCGGATTCCACCGTGAACACCGGCAGCGATATCGTGCTGAATATCAACGCGCCCCATGCGGACCAGCTGCGCCTGTACGTCAAGGCGGGCAACGCGGAGGAAATGCTGCTGGATACCTTCGATTACACGGCGGAGTACGCGTTCACCTATGACAGGACCGCCACCCTGACCCTGCGGCTGGAGGGCCTGCTCAACGGCGTATGGGTCAAGGCCAGCGCAACCCGCAGCGTCACCGTCGTCGCGCCCAACGGCACCTTGAAGGCCCCCGTGGTGGATGTGGCCTCCCAGATCAAGAAGGGCGACACGCTGATCTTCACCGTGTCCAAGGCGGACAATGCCACCGCCCAGACGGTCACCATCGGTCTCAAGTCCGGCACCGCCGTGACGAAGGTTTACGATGGCGCCGCCGTGAGCCGGACCTTCAAGATCGATACCTCCAGGCTGGCGGAGGGCGAATATGTGATCACCGCTTCCGCCGCGGCCCCGGGCTATAACGCGGCTTCGGCCACCACGTCGGTGTATGTGGGCACCCCTGCCACGCCTACGCCCACCGCTACTGCAAAGACCACCGCCACGCCTACGGCCACGGCCAAGGCGACGGCTACCCCCAAGCCCACGGCCACCAAGAAGCCGTCCTCCGGCGGATCTTCCTCCGGTTCTTCCTCTTCCAAGAAGACGGCCACGCCCAAGCCCAGCACCACGCCCAAGGTGGTGGTGGCGACGACCATTACGCCCGTGCCCCTGACGACGCCCGCCGGTTTGCCCACGCCCGCTGTGGCCGTTACCACCGCCCCTGCGATGGAGGATAACGGGATCATGTACCGCGAAGCCATCAACGTGCAGGAAACCTACGGCGTGGATACCAGCTCCGATCTGGATGCCTTCTTCATGCTGCTGGAGATGGGCGAGGAAATGAACATCACCGCGGCTGCCAACGGCACGCGCTATGTCATCCAGCGTGTGGATCAGCTGCTCAACGACAACGAGAAAAAGGTGTTCTCCACCCTGAAACCCAAGGATCAGCTGTTCGTTACCGCCGCCGTGATCGGCATGAACGAGTTTGTCGATCTGCTGGACGAGGGCGAATTCAGCATCGAGACCTGGGTGCTGATCGACGATATTCAGATGCGCGTCGATAACATGTCCGCCCAGGAAAAGCAGGACCGCAGAGCAAAGATCCAGCAGCTGTTCGGCAGACCTGCCGCCTCCAACGGCGAAGCCGTCTATGGCATCGACGTCACCATCTCCAATGGCTTCACCACCCGCTACGAGCGCTATACCTTCCGCAAGGACGAGCTGTGGGATTGGCTGCTGTACAAGATCTACATCGGCACTTCCCTGGGCGGCAACGCCTGAGAGACCCCATAAAATGACAACCGCCATCCGGGTATTTCCCGGGTGGCGGTTTTGCGTGGGGGAGGGGGATAACGTGCTTTCTGATAGTGCCCCCTAATTAAAAACACACACAAACAGAAATTGGCAAAGGGGGAACGATAAGGGCCTCCGCGGTTCCGGGGCCTGCCGGCCCGCTTTCCGCTAAAAATGATCCACAGGATCATTTTTCGGGCGCTCCAAGCCCTTATGATCCTGCGGCAAGGGATTTCATCCCTTGCATCCCACCGGGCGAACCGGCCTGAAAACAATAACAAACAATTTGCGCTTGTAACTTGGAAGTCGCAAAGAGAGCTTTCGGGCATAAGAAAAACCGATGGCCAGCCAGAAAATGAATGCATTCATTTTCTGGTCTGTCCAGCGGTTTTCGCTGTGCGCTTTTGCGCACAGCGCGCCAGCGAAGCTGGCTGCCCGGAAGCGGTGGACTGCGTTATCCAAGCTACTGCGGAAAGCTGCTGGTTATGGTAGGCCCCGGACAGGCTCCCACCCCAGCAGGAGTTTGAGGGCGGCGCCCTCAACGGAACCCCGTCAAATTTCTGTTTTTCGGTATATGGTTCTAATCAGTTTTCAGTATGAAGAAAGCGCGTTTTTCCTTTTTATTTCTTTCCTTTTTTCCCTTTTTTCGGCAGGCGCAGGCTGGCGGTTTTCAGCGGCGGGTGAAACTCGGATTGATAGGCGTCCACCATGTCCTGGTGGCCGCCTTGACGCAGGAAGCGATAGCACAGGCTGCGCAGCACGTCGTAGATCACGGCAAACAGGGGCACGCCGATGATCATGCCCATGATGCCCCACAGGCCGCCAAAGAGCAGGATGGCGAAGGTGACCCAGAAGCCGGACAAACCGGTGGTATTGCCCACGATCTTGGGACCGATGACGTTGCCGTCCAGCTGCTGCAGGATGATGATGAAGATGATGAACATCAGGCAATAGACGGGCTTTTCCAGCAGCAGCAGGAAGGCGCAGGGCACCGCGCCGATGAAGGGGCCGAAGAAGGGGATGATGTTGGTGACGCCCACGATGACGCTGATCAGGGGCGCGGAGGAGAAGCCCATGGCCACGCAGCCGATGAGGCACAGGATGCCGATGACCAGGCTGTCAAGCAGCTTGCCCATCAGGAAGCCGTTGAACATCCGGTCGGTGTAGCGCACCTCGCGTTCCACGCGGCCCACCCATTTTTCGCTGCACACGGCGTGCAGCAGCAGGCGGGCCTGGGCGGCAAACTGCTTGCGGATGGCCAGGAAGTACACCGAGACCACCAGGCCGATGAGCAGGTTCTTGATGAAGTTGAGCATGCCGCTCAGGTAGCTGGCCGTGCCGGAAAGGATGGACTGGGCGATGTCCAGCAAGCCGTTGCTCCGCCAGTTCTCCACATATTCGCGGATGGTTTTGAACACGCTGTCCACCCGCGCCTGCCATTCGGGCTTATCCGCCAGCTGTTCCTCGATGAGCTTTTCCAGGGAGGCCAACTGGCCGGGCAGGGCGTTGGCCACGGTGATGACGCTGCGGGCCAATTGCGGCACCACGATGATGACCAACAGCGCCATGATCAGGATGGCGCACAGCAGGGCGGCGAAGATGGAAAGGGTCTTGGCGGCTTTTTTGCTGGGCAGCACCCGGGCCAGCAGCGGCTCCAGCCGGTTGCACAGCGGGGCCAGCAGGTAGGCGATCACCGCTCCGTACAGGAAGGGCGATACGAAGGAGATCATCCGCCCGATGCCGGAAAAAATGTTGTCGAACCGATACAGGAAGAAAAAGACCAGCATATCGGCGGCGATGGCCGCAAAGAGCGTGATGCCCGCCTTGATATAGCGCATGTTGTTCTTGATATTCATGCCTGTGCCTCCTGCGCCCAGCTGCGCAGCAGGGCTTCCTGCTCCGCCGTCAGCTTCAGGGCTTTTCCGTCGATCAAAACCTGTACGCCGTTTTTTCTGCCTGCGTGTCCCCGGCAGCCCTGGACGCAGAAATCCCGGGACAGGGCGGCATCCGGGCCGTTCAGGGCCTCGTCCAAAGCGCTCAGATCCTGGATATCGGGCGTCTTTTCCATCAGGAGCGCCACCAGCTGATCGATATCCCGTTCGGGATGCAGCACGGGCAGGCCGTCCAGGGTGTTTTGATCGTTGGCGATCAGGCCGGATACGGCCACCGTGCGGTCATTGATCCGCTCTCGGGCATCCTCCGGCCCATGAGCCGCCACCACGCGGGCCGCCGGCAGGTCGTAGTCCCCCTCGCACAGCACCCAGTCGCAGTCCCGGTAATGGGCCAGGATCTCCGAGGGGCGCAGGGGATAGGGGTATAGCACCGTGGTCTCGGTCTCCGCCTTGGCGGTCACCAGGGCGGCCCCGGCGGCGGTGTGGCGATAGGTGTTGCTGCCCGGCTTGTCCATATGAAAGGTGGGGCAAAAAACCGTCTTGACCGTGCCTGCCCGCAGGCCGCGGTCCCCCAGCGCCCGCAGCAGGCATTCCACCACGGTGGTTTTGCCCGCGCCGCGGATGCCCACGACGGTGATGATCCTCATAGCGTTTCCTCCTTTGTTCAGGAAGGTTTTACTCGATTTGCAGCACGCGGACCCGCCATCTTTGGGCGTATTGCGCGCACAGGCTGCCCACGTGCTTGGCGGCGCACAGGGTGGGGATACCCGCCGCCGCGGCCTTGGCCAGCATCTCCAGGGAAAGCCGCCCGGAGGTGCACAGGATGGCCTGAGAGAGATCCATTTTTCGCTCCAGGGCCAGGCCCACGGCCTTGTCGATGGCGTTGTGCCGCCCGATATCCCGGGCGATCACTCGGCCCGCGCCGTCGGATATCAGCGCGCCGTGCAGGCCGCTTTTGCCGCCACCGGCCATCAGGGCTTTATGCAGGGCCAACAGCTGGGAACCTTCGGGCAGCGGCGTTTCCGACAAGGGCCGGATGGTTTCCAGCCGCTCCGAAAGATCGGGAAAATCGGAAAGCGCGGTGTCGGCCTCCGCCAGCCAAAGCCCCGCCTCCCGCCGCAGGGAAAGCACCTGGTCCGGGCTTTGGACCAGCCCCCCGGTGAGCAGCAGACCCGTCAGCAGCGCCCGCTCCTGGCCGGGAGAGCACAGGATAGCGCGCATGTCCCGCCCGTTCAGCCGCCAGCGCAGCAGACTTTCGGTCATGAGGCGGCTCATGGGGCTTCTCCCAGGATCAGCTTTGCCACCCGGTCCGCCATGCCGCCCCGGTTTTCCTCCGTCACGGTGATCACACGGACCTTGGGGTGGTTTTTGATGAAATCATGCCAGGCCTGATCCTTGCGCAGGACCCCCAGCACGGGGATATCCCCGTCCAGGCAGGCCCGGATGGCGTCCTGAAACGCCATGGCGTTTTTTTCCAGGTGGCCCACCTCGTCCATCAGGATGATGCCCTCGGGGTGCTTTTGCGCTTCGCGCAGCAGATGCGCGCCCCAGGCGTCGAAGCGCTCCGTCAGCGGGCGCATTTTGCCATCCCGCAGCTCCGCCACCATCATAGTTTCGTCAAAGTTTTCCGGATCGTTAGCGGGCACCATATACAGGGAGGAGCTGCCCCGCTCCCGGGTCAAAAAACGGGTGCGAAAGCCGTAAACGGGCAGCCGCAATTGGGCCAGGGCTCCGTTCAGGGCCCGGCTTTTGCCGATCTGCCTGTCTCCCGTCAAAAAAACATGCATGGTTTGTTCCTCCGCCTCCTTACCTATTATATGCTTTTTGACCGCCGTTGTAAAGCCATGATCCCCCCTTGAAAAACGCGCCGCAATGCTTTATAATGTTGGTGGTAAGGAGGCCTTTTGTTTTGTTTAACATCGGATTTGCGGAGCTGCTGCTGGTGCTGGTCATCGCCTATGTGATCGTGGGTCCCAGGGATCTGCCCAAGGTGGCCCGGTGGCTGGCGCGCATGGTCAAGCGCATGCGGCAGCTGATCAAGGAGGTCAAGGAGGAAATCGGCTGGAACGAGCTGATGGACGAGACGCAGGACGTGCGCCGCGACATCGACCAGACCCTGAAGGAAGCCGACGTGACGCAGGACCTGCGGGATGCCCGGAAGGAACTGAACAAGAACCTGGGCGAAGCAAAAAAAGAGACCTTCAAAAAGGACTGAAAACAATAAGGATCGATATGGGAGGCAATATCCATGAGACTGGGAACCACTGAAATCGTTTTGATCATCGTGCTGGCGCTGGTGCTGTTCGGCGGCGGCAAGCTGGCGGGCGTGGGCAAGGCCCTGGGCAAGAGCATCAAGGACTTTAAGAATGAGGTCAAAGAGGACGACGCCGACAAGGACAAGAAACCCGAGGGCGAGCAGAAGGCCTGAGTATGTCCGAAAATACCAACCCGGCGGAGCTCTCTCCCCAGGAGAAGCGCTCCAGCCTGCTCTCTCACCTGCTGGCCCTGCGCAAAGTCGTGGTGATTTCCGCCATCGCTCTGGTGGCGGCCTTTTTGCTGGTGTTCTATTTTGCCATCGAGCATTTGATGGCCTGGATCATAGGTCCCATCCAGGCCCGGGGCATCGAGATCATCTACACCGCCATGTCCGAGGCCCTGGTGACCAAATTCAAGGTGGCGCTCATCGCTGCTGCCGTTGTGGCCAGCCCGGTGATCGTGTGGCAGGCCTGGGGCTTTATCAAGCCCGCCCTGTATCCCAAGGAAAAGAAGGCTTTCCGGCTGCTGTTCTTCATCGCCCTGCTGCTGTTCCTGATGGGCGTGACGTTCTGCTATTTTGCGGTGTACACCCTGGCGGTGGACTTCTTCCTGATCCAGGGGGACGGGCTGGCGACGCCCATGCTGAGCATCGATAAGTACGTCAGCTTCCTCTTTGGGTTCATCGTGCCCTTCGGCATCGCCTTCCAGCTGCCGGTGTTCCTGTATCTGACCACCCGCATGGGCTGGACCAACGCGCAGATGCTGACCGGCAAGCGAAAGTACGTGATCCTGGGCATCTTTGTGCTGGCGGCCATCCTGACCCCGCCGGACATCGTAAGCCAGGTGGCCCTGGGCGTGCCGCTGTGCCTGCTCTATGAGATCGGCATATTGGTGGCAAAGCTCACCAAGCCCAGGGAAAGGGAATAGAATAATACTTACGAATAGATCCTTCGACTGCGCTGCGCTCCGCTCAGGATGACATCGGAAGATGAACTCTTCTTTGGCTGTCATCCTGAGCGGAGCGTAAGCGCAGTCGAAGGATCTTATTATTTAGCACGCAGTCTGCAATTTAGTTCATACAGTGCCGTCCGGTTGGAATCCCAGGTCAGCCTGCGCATAGCTTCCGCATAGGGAAGCCATTCGCAGGCAGTATGCTCGTGGGACAGGCGGATATCCGCATCGCATAAAAAGGCAAAGGCATATTCCGGAAGGACGAAGGTATCCCGGGGCCACAGCTGCCTGTGCTTTTCCGCAATGACGTTTGCGGGCACATAGGCCATGGAGGTAAGCGGCAGGACGGATTCCGCCGTGACGCCGGTTTCCTCTTTGATTTCCCGCTTGGCCGCCTCCAGGGGCGTTTCGGCATCCTCGCCGCCGCCCGCCACAAACTGGTATTGGTCCAGATCGGCGCGGTGAAACACACAAAACCTGCATTCGGCTCCCTTACGGTAGGGGATGGCCAAAATCTGAAAAGGCGCTCGCATGGTCTTATTCCCGGGTGCCGAAGCCGATCAGCCCCGTCACCTCGCGCATGGCGTCGCGGTTGACGTTTTCCTTTTTGTTGACGGCCTGGCCCATGAAATAGAGCAGAGTGGTGCGGCCACCGTCCAGGTTGAAGGCGTCGGTAACGCCCTTTTCCAGCATGATATCCACCATCCATTGCATTTTGACGCCGGTGCGGCTGTCGTGGTTGCCGTTGGCGGTGATGATCAGGTAGTGGCCGGGCCCGTAATAGCCGATGGCCTGGCGGGCGGCCTCTTCCTCATATTCCGCAGCCAGGGTCTTGGAGGAGGGGGAATAGAGCCGCGGGTTCACCTGGCCGTCCTTGAGCAGGATGGGGCCGAAACAGTAAGTGTGCAGCACGCCCATATCCAGGTAATCCTGGGCGTCGTGCTCCTCGGGATAATAGAGCTCGATATGGCCGTCGGGATAATAGGCCAGCACGTCCAGGGGCGGAAAATCGTAATAGCTGCTGTCCGGCATGGCGTCGGCGCGGGTGATGCCATTGCGGATCACCACGCCTTGCTGGTATTTGAGGTTCTTGTCATGGATGCGGCGGTACCAGCGATAGCCGAAGTTATCGTCCGTCACAGCCAGGATGGCCTTGTATTGGTCGGCGATGGTCATGCCGTCCTCAAAGTTATGGCCGTCTTCCCGGGCGCCGGTGCTCATCAGGGCGTTCCAGGTTTCGCCCTCCTTCATGCGGATATCCGTCTCGTACCAGCTCAGGTCGGCGTTGCGGGGGTTGTCATAGCGGGTGATCTGGATGTGCAGCTTCTGATCCACATACACCCAATGGCCGGTGGTGTAATCGCCGTACACGAAGGGCTCCGCGCCCTCCGGAAGGTAGCTGTTTTCGTCCAGCTCCGGCATGTCGATGGAGAATTCCGCCGCCACGCCGCCCACGGACACCGCCCGGGGGCCAAAGACGGCCAATTGCAGCTCCGGGCTCACCACGCCGTCGGCGGTCAGGCCGTTGTCGGCTTGATACTGCCGCACCCGCTGGGTCATGGTGGCGTTGAACTGGTTGTTGAAATCGTTGGATTTGTAATAGCCCTGCTTGAGCAGATATTGCTTGAAGGCCAGCACGTCGTCGCCGTAAGCGCCCTCGGACAGGGGCCGGTATTGGCCGTCGCCGCCCGCGCCTTCGGGGGGCAATTCGCCGCTGTCGCCGTAGAGGGCCGACAGGGTATAGGGATCGGCCTCGCCGGTCATCAGCAGCCCCCGGTCATACTGGAACTGCCGTACCACGCCCGCCACGGAATCGTTGTAATTGCCGTTCAGCTTCACATTGCCGTAATAGCCCAGGTCGCGCAGACGCTCCTTCATGGCCTGCACGTCGTCGCCCACGCTGCCCACCTCCAGGGTGCGATACAGCGTGTCCGCCTGGGCGCAGGAGAAGAGCATCGCCAGCAATACCGCGAAAACCAACAGTTTTTTCATTTATTTCAGCCACTTTCCGGCGCTCAGGGATTCCCCGTTGAAGAAGGAATCCACAAAATCCCAGCGCGCCTGCATATATTCGTACACATAGGCCAATTCGGCCTGGGGTTTGAGGGTAAAGGATTTGAACTTGGGCCAGGCGGCGGCCTCCCGCTGCCAAATGCCGCAGGCATTCAGATCGTCGTAATACTGCTGGAACAGGGCCATCATGTGGTCGTAGGAGAAAACGGTATCCTTATATTGCTGCCATTTTTCCCGGCACAGATCGCAGAAGCCCCCCGCGTCGGTGCGCGCCAGCCGCTCAAACAGGTGATTGCTGCTGATGATGTCGATCTCCCGCTTGGTGGCGTCGTTGCGGCGGCCAAAGCTGCCATCCACGTCCCAGGGCACCAGCAGCCAGCGGGGGTCCTCCGCCTTGTCGTTCATGACGAAGTAGAGGTTTTTGATCATGTTGCCCGTGGCCCCGATGGCGGTGACGTAGACGTAATAGGCCGCGAAGTTGTCGATATCGATGTATTCTCCGATGTGGGCGGCGAATTCCTCGTCGCCCGCAGTGGTGACGAATTGCAGGAAGCGGTAAAACTCATCCCAGTCGCCCGCCGTCATGTCCTCGGGCTTGGGGTATTTGAGCTCCATATTGTACCAGATTTCGCTGCTGCCGGGCAGCTTTTTGCCCAGGGTGGCGAAATCCATCAGATTGACGCCGCTGGCCTCGCTCTGCACCGAGCGCACGATCTGGCCGTTTGTCTTGTCGATCTCCGCCTGCTTGCGGTCCAGGCGTTCCGTCAGCCGGTAGAGGCCGATGTACTTGCCCCGCATGTACACCTCGCAGAAAGCCCCGTCGATGGCCCCGGAGACCTTGGCCCAGGGCAGGGTGTAGTATTCGTCCCACAGCTCCATGGCCACGGTGTTGCGCAGGCGCAATTGGTCGTTCATGGCCCCGCACAGGATCCAGTCGTCGTCCTTGCGCAGGCCCAGCAGGGAGGTCTTGTACTTTTCGCCGTTCTGCCACAGATGCACGGTGTAATTGTGTTTGTCGTAGTTCAGGCTGCTCTGGCCCCGGTAGCCGATGGTGATCTCTAACGTGGTCTCCGCCTGGCTCTGGCCGTGGAGGGCATAATCCGGGTCGTAGATGGTCATGGTGCCGGGCCGCTGGTTGGCGTAGAGATCGGAGCCCGTGTAATCCACATAGACCAGCGGCAGGGTGGACAATTGCAGATGCAGCACGCTGCGCTTGTTTTTGCTGGCAAGCTGCACGGTGATATCCTGGCCCAGGGCGACCTTCACCGGCGCCCCGGGGGACAGCAATTGGCCGTTGACCTCGATGGTCGTCCATTCGCCGCCGTAGGGAAAATCGATCACCGCCTCCCCGCCCCGGCTGCTCACCGGGCACAGGTAGGTCACCGCCGCCCCCGTCTGGCTGGCCTTGATGGCCGTCATGCCGTTGATCTCGGGCACCGTCAGGTCCCGCTCGTAGGCGCGGCTGTCCTTCACATAGGCCTTGTTGCCGTTGGTGGGGGTGTTTTCGCCCAGAACCAGGGTGATCTCCTCCGCCAGCGCGGCGCAAACCGTCAAAGCGCACAGCAGCAGCGCGAAAAACAGAATTCGGAAAAGCTTCAAGGAAAAATTCCCTCCCTTTGCAGGATCCTTTTCATGATACACGATGGACGGGGATTAAGCAAGAAAAATTGGTGTAAATTATGTGAAAACAAATAGATCCTGCTGGCCTTCGGCCAGGGCAAAGCGAACGACTGCGCTGCGCTTCGCTCAGGATGACATTGAAAGGAAAGGAATCCTTGTTTGTTGACTGAAATTGCAGCAAGAGTTACCTCAAACAAGAGAAACAACTACCTAACGATGTCATCCTGAGCGGAGCGAAGCGCAGTCGAAGGATCTTGTGAACTGTTTTCAAACGCACTATTCCGCGAGGATCGGATAAGTATACCATTGGTCCGCTTCTTTTCGGAATCCCACGGATTCAAACATCTTTTGACTTTGCGTATTGAAGGCGTAAATGTTGGCCTTCACTTCGGTCAAGCCCTTTTCCTTGGCCAGGGCCAGCATATCCATCACGCATCTGCGGCCGATATGCTGATTCTGATATTCCTTGCAAACGACGATGCTGATTTCCGCGTTGTCCCGAAGGGAGACATCGCCCACCAGTTGGCCGAGATATTGGATGTAATAGCAATTCCCATGGGTGCTCAGGTAGGTATACATGCCGTTGAGCAGGTCCAGGTCATACACATGATCGATGTTATCCACCTGCCTGCATACGTCAAGGTCCTGATACCAGGCAAGGGCCACCTCGGGATTGGGGTAATAGGGAATCAGGACGATGTCCTGATCTACAATTCTTTTCTCCATAAGTAAGCCTCACACAGTACAGCTTGATGTCAGCCCGCATACATTTTGCTTAATCCTCATAGTGTCCTTTGCATTGCAGCACAATGACGGCGTTTTCCGTCACGCGATAAACCAGCCTGTCGGCGTCGTTGATGCGCCGGGACCAATTTCCGGCCTCGCCATAGCGCAACGGTTCCGGCTTGCCCAGGCCTTCATAGGGCGTGCGCAAAATATCGCGCAGCAGCAGGTTGATGCGCTTCATGGTGGCCTTGTCCTGCTGCCAGGCCATATACTCGGCAAAGGCCTTTTCGGTAAAGGTGATGTCAGGCATCTGCCAGCGCCTCCAGTTCTTCCAGCGACTTGGTGATTACCTTGCCCTGGTGGAGCTCGGCCTCAGAGGCTTGCAAGGCCTTTCTGTTGCTTTCCGAATAGAAGGGATCCAGGGGCGCGTTGATTTCAAAGGGGATACGCCGCTCCCGCAGGGCGCGCTTGGCGTAAATCGTAAAGAACGTGGACACGCTCATGCCCATTTCGGCGCACATTTCATCCAGCGCCTGCTTGTCCTTATCCTCCAGACGGATGCTGATGGCAGTCATTTTGCTCACCTCCGTTTCTATTATATCCAAAAGGAAAACAAAATGCAATAAAAAGCATGCAATCTGCTGCTCAAAAATGGCAGATTGCATACTTTGCGTTATTTCAGCTCAAACGTCGCCGTTACATTGGCGGTGAAATCCAGCCCGTCGGGCAGGATGGCGGTGCCGGCGGCCATGTCGGCGGCCTTGGCCAGGCGCACGCCGCCATAGGAGCCGTAGGACTCGTTTATGGAGACCAGATCGCCCAAGGTCTTGCCGCAGGCGACGGCGGCCAATTCCGCCTTGCGGCGGGCCTCGGCAATGGCGGCCACCAGGGCGTCGTCGTTGGCCTGGGCCGCGGCGTCGGAATAGAAGGTGATGCCGTTGCAGGCGTTGGCCCCGGCGCTGAGGGCGATATCGATGAGACGGCCCGCGTCGCCCAGCTCCCGCACGGTGACGGTCAGGGCGTTGGTGACGTTGTAGGTGTGTTTTTCTCCGGTGTAGTCATACTGGGTGTACACGTGGAAGCGATCCGTCACGATGTCCTCCGCCGGGATGCCCGCATCCGCCAGGGCCGCGAGCACCTGGGCCATGCGGTCCGCGTTCTCGCTGAGGGCGTCGGCCACAGCGGGGGCGTTGGTCTCCACCGCCAGATTGACCTTGGCAAAGTCCGCCGGGACGGATACCGTGGCCGCGCCGTTGACGGTGACGGTGGGAGCGCCTTCCGCCAGGGAAAACAGGGGCAGGGCGGAGAGCAGCAGGGCCAGCAGGATGATCACAATGCGTTTCATAATCAGTACCTCCAATTGGTTTGTTCCCTTATGAGACGAATGAAAGGGGGAAAAAGTTCCCCCCCTTCCAAAAAATATTTTTTTACAGCAGCGGCATGATCCACGCCGTCCACATCCAGCTCAGGGGCCACACCAGCAGCATGGCCGGGATCATATCGGCAATGGGAAAGTCCTTTATTTTTGTGATACGGAAGCCCGTGGCCAGCATGATCAGCCCGCCCACGGCCTTGAAATCCGCGATCATGGTGGGGGTGGTCAGGGGGAAGATCAGCTTGGCGCACAGGAACAGGGCGAAAAAGATGACGAACTGGGGGATGGACACCGCCGCCGTCACCGCGCCCAGAGTGCAGGCGAAGATCATGGCGGTGAAGAAGTCCAGCACGGATTTGGCGATCAGGATGCTGTGCTCGCCGCTCATGCCCGACACGATGGAGCCGTAGATGCCCGTGCCGCTGGAGCAGAACAGCACGATGGTGGTCACCAGCAGCGCCGTGTCCGTGCCGTTCTTGGGGGCGGGAAACAGCCGGGCCAGCTTGACGCAGGCCTTCTCGATATGCTGCCCCAGGTGGGTGCAAAGGCCAATGATGGTGCCCAGGATCAGCGCCAGGATCACCGCGGGCAGGTTCACCAGCAGCACGATGGAGGTGATGCCGATGCCCATGGCGCAGATGCCAAAGATCAGGTTCAGCTTTTCCTTGAGCACCGCGGGAATGCGGCTGCCGCCCTTCGCGCCGATCAGCCCGCCCAGGGCGATGGCCAGGGTGTTGACGATGATTCCAATGGGCATGGTGTTTTCTCCTTACTTCTGGCTGATGATCCCGGACGCCACATCCTGGGTGCCCTTGGAGTTGACGGTCTTGCCCTCGGCGGAAACGGCAATGCTGCCGCCGGTGATGGTCACGTCCTGCTGGCCCTGGATGGCATCGTCCCCGGCGGTGATATCCAGCGTGCCGCCCGCGATGTAGATATAGCCCTTGCCCGCGTCCTCTTCGTTATCGGCTTTGATGGCGTCCTTGCCCGCAATCAGGGTGAGGGTGCCGCCGCCGATGGCCACGGAGTCGTTGCCCTTGAGGGCATTTTTGGGGGCGGTGACGGTGATGACGCCGCCCAGGATGCGCAGGTCGTTCTTGGTGCCGATGCCGTTGTTGTTCTGGCCGTTGACGATCAATTCGCCCGAGCCGTTGATGGTCAGATCGTCCCGGGAGCAGACGCAGGCGTTGGGGGCCTTTTCAAAGGGACGGCTGTACACCGCGCCGTCGGTGAAGCTGTTGACGCTGCCGGGAGCCAGGGTGAGGGAGACCTTATCGGCGGAGATCACATAGAGGGGCGCGGAATCCTGGCAGGCCAGGGTCAATCCGCCCAGCACCAGCTGCACCTTGTCCTCCTTGCTCACCTCCACCACGATCTGGCCGTTCTGGCAGGTGCCGGAAAGCATGTAGATGCCGGGCTGGGAGATATAGGCCGTGGTGCCGTCCACGGAGACGCCGCTGCCGTTCACCAGCACGCCGCTGTCGCTGAAGGTGACGATCACCGCCTCCGTCCAGCTGTCGCGCTTGTCAAAATTGGTAAAAACGTCGGAATAGTCCGCCGCCAGGGCCGGAACAGCCGCCAGCAGGCAGATGGAAAGCAGGATCGCCATAAACTTTTTCATGGATCAATCTCCTTTGCGTGAAATTGCAGCCTTATCATACCATAGGTGACAAGGATCGCGCAAGCGGCGGGGGAGGCATAATATTGAAGAAACCGCGAATGAAATGTAAACTTTTCTCCCTGCGCCTCCTTGAACCGCCGCCGCAACCATGCTATACTGATTAAGATACCTGCAAAGGAGGATGCCCATGTTTGCCAAGCTGAAGGAACTGTTTACGCCCCGGGACATGAGCCAGGGCACGCCCTGGAAGCGCATCGCGGAGTTCGCCTTCCCCATGCTGATCGGCAATTTCGCCCAGCAGCTGTACAACACCGTGGACGCCGTGGTGGTGGGCAACAGCCGCTGGGGCTACACCGCCCTGGGCGCGGTGGGCAACGCCATGCCGGTGCTGAACCTGCTGCTGGCGCTGTTTGTGGGCATCGCCACCGGCGCGGGCATCCTGGTGGCCCAGTATTTCGGGGCCCGGGACAGCAAGGCCCTGGCCAAGACCATCGGCAACTGCGTCACGGTGACGGCCATCGCCAGCGTGATCATCATGATCGTGGGTCCCCTGATCACCGGTCCCTTGCTGAAAGCCGTGGGCACCCTGCCCAGCATGTACGACGGCTGCCGGGATTACCTCAATATTTATTTCCTGGGCATCGCGGGCTTCTTCTATTACAACATCCTGGCCGGCGTGCTCCGGGGCCTGGGCGACAGCCTGTCCGCCCTGGGCTTCCTGCTGGTCACGTCGGTGCTCAACATCGTGCTGGATATCGCCCTGGTGGACCCCATGGGCGTGGCGGGCGTGGCCCTGGCCACGGTGATCGCGCAGTTCATCTCCGCCATCCTGTGCTTCTGGAAGCTGCTGACCCTCAAAAAGATCTTTACCCTGAAAAAGGCCGATCTCAAAATCGACGGCCACTACCTGAAATGGATCGTCAGGCTGGGCGTGCCCAGCGGCCTCAACCAGGCCCTGTTCTCCTGCGCCATGATGGTGGTGCAGCGGCTGATCAACGGCTTTGGGGACGAAATGTTCATCGCCTGCAACGTCATGGTCATGCGCGTGGACGGCTACGCCATGCTGCCCAACTTCAGCTTCGGCCAGGCCATGAGCACCTACGCGGGCCAGAACCTGGGCGCCCGCAAGCTGGATCGCCTGGCCACGGGCACCAAACAGGGGCTTATCATGTCCCTGGTCACGGCCCTGGTGCTGACGCCCCTGGTGCTGCTCTTTGGCCCGGAACTGATGCGGCTCTTCACCCCGGAGCAGGCCCTCATCGATATGTCCATGGGCATGATGTACATCCTGGCGGTGGGCTATGTGGCCATGGCCGTCACCCAGGTGCTCTCCGGCGTTATGCGCGGCGCGGGCGATACCATGACCCCCATGTGGATCACCCTGGGCACCACCATCGGCATGCGCCTGCCCCTGGCCTACGGCCTGGTGGCCATCGCCAAAAACGCCGGGGCGGAGCCGCTCACCCAGCAGCGCATGGTGTTTGTGTCCCTGCTGATCAGCTGGATGATGGGCATGATCATCACGGCGATCCTGTACAAGGTGGGCATCTGGCGCAAAAAGCAGGTGGAACCCCTGGAGCGGGAGCTGCGGGCCCAGCAGCAATAAGTAAAAGGAGGGCAACCGATGCGTATCGTGTTGCTGAACGATTCTTTTCCCCCGGTCATCGACGGCGTGGCCAACGTGGTGGTCAATTATGCCACCATCCTGACCAGGCACGGGCACCAGGTGGTGGTGGCTACCCCCGACGTGCCCGGCGCCAAGGACGATTATCCCTTCCCCGTGGTGCGCTACACCAGCCTGAACACCACCAAGCTGGTGGGCTACCGGGCGGGCTACCCCTTCAGCGCCCCGGCCTTGGGGGAATTGAAGGACTTTAAACCTGACATCATCCATTCCCATTGCCCGGTGGCGTCCAATCTGCTGGGCCGTACCCTGCGGGAGCAGACCGGCGCGCCGCTGATCTTCACCTACCACACCAAGTTTGACATCGATATCCGCACCGCCGTCAAGGGCAGGCTGCTGCAGAACGAGCTGATCACCGCCCTGGTGAAGAACATCCAGGCCAGCGATGAGGTGTGGACCGTGAGCCATGGCGCGGGGGAAAACCTGCGCTCCATCGGCTATCAGGGCGTGTACAGCGTCATGGACAACGGCGTGGATATGCCCCAACAGCGGGCGGATCAAAAGGAAATCGACGCCATCAGCCGCCGCTACGGCCTGCGGGAGGATCAGCCTGTGTTCCTCTTTGCCGGACGGCTGCGCTGGTACAAGGGCATCCGCCATATCATCGAGGGTTTGGCCCGGGCGCAGAAGGCCGGGGCGGACTTCCGCATGATCTTCGTGGGGGACGGTTCCGACCGGGAGGCCATTGAGAAGCTGTGCCGCCAGGCCTATATCGACAGCCGCTGCGTGTTTGTGGGCGCGGTGCAGGACCGCGAGCTGCTGCGGGCCTTTTACAGCCGGGCCGACCTGTTCCTGTTCCCCTCCACCTTCGATACCAACGGCATCGTGGTGCGGGAGGCCGCGGCCTGCGGACTGGGCGCGCTGCTGGTGCGCGGCAGCTGCGCCGCGGAGGGCGTCACCGACGGCCAGAACGGTCTGCTGATCGAGGAAAACGGCGAAGATCTGTGCCGGCAGGTGCTGTTTGCCTGCAAGAACCTGGACGCCGTGCGCCAGATCGGGCACAACGCCCAGCGGCAGCTGTATCTCAGCTGGGAGGACGCCGTCAGCCGCGCCGAGAGCCGTTATGCGGACATAGCGGCCCAGTACGCCGTTGCCCAGCGCAAGCCCCGCCGGGATCTGATCCCCCTGGTGGCCGACTGGGTGGGCGCGGTGAACTATATGCGGGACATCAGCACCCAGGTCATCGACCTGCTGCGGTAAACATATCCTGATTTTCGACAGCCGAAAGCATTTTCGGCTGTTTTTTGTATGCTTTCCGCGAATAAGCACCGCTTTTGTCCTTTTTGTCATGGTCTCCTCCGCCCCCGCATACAATAGGGGCATGCAGCGGCCCTGACTGCGGGCATATCGCGCCGCCCTCCGGCATATCCATGGGGTACAGAAAAAGGAGGGATCGGCACATGATCAAGCGGCCTGAGCCACAGCCCCAAGCACAGCAAAAGCAGAGGAAGGCGCGCCTGCCGGTTTTTCAGCGCGGCGGGGCGCTGGCCCTGGCGCTGCTGCTCATCGTCAGCGCGTTTTATGTGGGGGTCATGCCCCAGACGGCGGCGGTGGTGGCCAAGAAGCGGGAACTGCCCATATACAGCGTGGCCCGGGACGACGGCGCGGTGGCCATCAGCTTTGACGCTTCCTGGGGCGGGGACAAAACCATGAAGCTCCTGGATATCCTGGACGAATACGGGGTGAAAACCACCTTTTTCCTGGTGGATATCTGGGTGAAGAACTATCCCGAACTGACCCGCGAGATCGTGGCCCGGGGGCATGAGATCGGCAACCACAGCACCACCCACCCGCACATGAGCCAGCTGACGTCGGAGAAGATCGCGGAGGAGCTGAACGCCCAGGCCGACCACGTGGAGGCGCTGACGGGTACGCGGCCCACGCTGTTCCGCCCGCCCTATGGCGATTACAATGACCGGCTGATCACCACGGCCCGGGATATGGGATATCAGAGCATCCAATGGAGCGTGGACAGCCAGGATTGGAAAAACCGGGGCGTGGAGGACGTGATCAAGCGGGCCTGCAAGGCCCAGAGCGGCGATATCGTGCTGTTCCACAACGACGCGGAATACACCGTGGACGCCCTGCCCACCATCCTTAAGGATTACCAGGCCCGGGGGCTCACCGTGGTGCCCGTATCGGAGATCCTGCTGCAAGGGGATACAACCATCGATATACAGGGAAGGATGCATCCTGCAAAAAACTAAAATACCGGAGGTATGACATGGAAACCGTTACCAATGTGCTGAATCTGACAGGCGTTGTGACCGAGGAACCGCAGTTCGATCACGAGGTGTTCGGGGAGGCCTTTTTCCGCACCATACTGAGCGTGCCCCGGCTGTCCGGAGCCTTTGACCTGCTGCCGGTCACGGTCAGCGAGCGGCTCATGGCCGGGGCCTTCCGCCAGGGCGAGACGGTGGCTTTGACGGGGCAGCTGCGCTCCTACAATAAAGTGATGGCGGGCGCGGGCCGATTGCTGCTCACCGCCTTCGCCCAGCATCTGCACCCCGTGGACGAGGACCAGAACCCCAACACCGTGGCCCTGGCCGGGGCGCTGTGCAAGCCGCCGTCCTTCCGCACCACGCCCTTTGGCCGGGAGATCGCGGACCTGATGCTGGCGGTGAACCGCAGCTATGGCAAGAGCGATTACATCCCCTGTATCGCCTGGGGCCGCACCGCCCGCTTCGCCGCCGGGCTCAGCGTGGGGGACCGCATCCAGCTCCAGGGACGCTTCCAGAGCCGCGTCTATCAAAAGCAGCTCCCCGACGGCGCGGTGCAGGAGCGCACGGCCTATGAGGTCTCCGTCAGCCGCCTGACGCTGGAGAGCGGCTCCGCCCTGCCGGAGCGGGAGGTGGCCGCGCCCAGGCCGAGGTATACCAGCGGGGTGATACAGTAAACAGAAATTTGACGGGGGAAAGGGGTACGCTTCTCTTTTGAGTCAAAAGAGAAGCAGAAAACCTGCGTTTATCGCCGTAAAAGCTGCGAACACAACGAGATACTATGTTGTAGTCCACCGCTTCCGGGCAGCCAGCTTCGCTGGCGCGCTGTGCGCAAAGCGCACAGCGAAAAACCGCTGGACAGACCAGAAAATGAATGCATTCATTTTCTGGCTGGCCCTCGGTTTTTCTTATGCCCGGAAGCTCTCTTTGCGTCTTTCAAGTTACAGGCGCTATTTGTTTGTTGTTATTTTCAAGCTGGTTCGCCCGCTGGGATGCAAGGGATGAAATCCCTTGCCGCAGGTTTTAGGGCCGCGGAGGCCCTAACGTTCTCCTTGCCAATTTCTGTTTATCGCTTATCTCCTCCGCCCGTCCCGCCGCCCCTTGACGGGCGGCCCGCTTTTCGCTATAATTTTTTGTGACACCACAGAAGGAGCGAAAGGCACATGCTGGAACTGCGGAATATCCGATTCGACGTGGACGACGACGCCGGCCACGTGGACATATTGAAGGACGTCAATTTTACCATCGATAAAAACAAATTTGTGGTCATCACCGGCCCCAACGGCGGCGGCAAATCCACCATCGCCAAGGTGATCGCCGGGGTGCGGCAGCCCACGGGGGGCAGCATCTGGTTCAACGGCCAGGATATCACAAGCCTGGGCATCACCGAGCGCGCCCGCCTGGGGATCAGCTACGCCCTGCAGCAGCCGGTGCGGTTCAAGGGCATCCAGGTGCTGGATCTCATGCGCATCGCTGCGGGCAAGGAGCTGAGCGTGGGCGAATGCTGCGATTACCTGAGCCGCGTGGGCCTGTGCGCCCGGGATTACGTGACCCGCGAGATCAACGCCAGCCTGTCCGGCGGCGAGCTCAAGCGTATCGAGATCGCCAGCATCCTGGCCCGGGGCACCCAGCTGAGCGTGTTTGACGAGCCCGAGGCGGGCATCGACCTGTGGAGCTTCCAGAGCCTGATCCGGGTGTTTGAGCAGATGCGGGAAAGCATTAAGGACAGTTCCATCCTGGTGATTAGCCATCAGGAGCGCATTTTGCAGATCGCGGACGAGATCATCGTGGTGGCCGAGGGCCGCATCCGCGAGCACGGCCCCCGGGATCGGGTGCTGCCGCATCTCATCGGCACCGCGGCAGCCGTCACCGGCTGCGACAAAATGCAGGGAGGGGCAAACGCATGATGGATACCATTCAGAAGCGCATACTGGAAGAGGTGGCCGACCTGCACGCCGTGCCCGAGGGCGCCTATAACATCCGCGCCAACGGCGAAAGCGCGGGCCGCCGCAGCACCGCCAATATCCAGATCACCAGCAAGACCGAGGCCAGCGGCATCGATATCCGCATCAAGGACGGCACCAAAAAACAGAGCGTCCACATTCCCGTGGTGCTCAGTGAAAGCGGCCTCAAGGAGACCGTGTATAACGATTTTTATATCGGCGAGGACTGCGACGTGGTCATCGTGGCGGGCTGCGGCATCCACAATTGCGGCAGCCAGGACAGCGAGCACGACGGCATCCACCGCTTCTATGTGGGCAAAAACTCCCGCGTGCGCTATGTGGAAAAGCACTATGGCGAGGGCGACGGCCAGGGCAAGCGTATCCTGAACCCCGGCACCGAGGTCTACATGCAGGAAAACAGCTCCATGGAGATGGAGATGGTGCAGATCCGCGGCGTGGACAGCACCGAGCGCGTCACCACCGCCCAGCTGGCCGCGGGGGCGCGGCTGGTGGTCAAGGAGCGCCTCATGACCCACGGCAGCCAGACCGCCATCAGCAAATACCGGGTGGACCTGAACGGCGCGGGCTCCTCCGCCGACGTGGTCAGCCGTTCCGTGGCCCGGGACGACAGCTTCCAGAAGTTTGACGCCTGCATCGCGGGCAACGCTCCCTGCCAGGGCCACACCGAGTGCGACAGCATCATCATGGATCGCGGACGCATCCTGGCCGTGCCCTCCCTGGAGGCCAACGACACCGACGCCGCCCTGATCCATGAGGCCGCCATCGGCAAGATCGCCGGCGAGCAGCTGGTCAAGCTCATGACCCTGGGCCTCACCGAGGCCGAGGCCGAGGAGCAGATCATCAACGGGTTCCTGCGGTAAGGCGCAGGGAGCTGAAAAACAGAAATTGGCAAGAGGGGGAACGATAAGGGCCTCCGCGGGTCCGGGGCCTTCCGGCCCGCTCTCGCTGAAAATGATCCACAGGATCATTTTCCGGGCGCTGCGAGCCCTTATGATCCTG
>CACZLE010000041.1 GCA_902781945.1 uncultured Eubacteriales bacterium
CGCTTCCGGCACCGCTCCTTATGTGGCTGACAGCGAGGCGACCACCGTAGCCAACCTGAAGAATGACTTCAACGCCCTGCTGGCTGCGCTGCGCACCGCTGGAGTGCTGTCCGCGACCGCGCCTGCCGCGACGGAGCCTGAAACCACTGACCCTGAAACGCCTGCCGAGGGAACTGAGGGCGGTGGTTCCTGATGATCGTCACGGTCGATGAGGTCAAAACCCATCTGCGCATCCAGCATGATGAGGAGGACGACTACATCGAAAGCCTGATCAAACAGGCGCAGACCGCTGCCGAGGATTACTGCCGGGTACAGTTTGAACCCGTGGACGAGGAAGGCGCTCCCATTGAAACGGAAGTGCCGGAGCCCGTCCGGATGGCGATCTCTGCCGCCCGTTCAGGCGGGAAGCAAAAGACGCCGGTGGAAATGCAGCAGAAGGCCACGGAACGCAAGCCTTTTTGCGCCACCAGTGCCAGACAGCTTCGATAGCAGGAGGCCAGCAACGCCTCATCCTCGGCAGTTACTTCGTCATCAATGATAGGCCCCACCGTATGCAGCACATACTTTGCAGGGAGATTGAAGCCCGGCGTGATCTTGGCCCGGCCCGTAGGTTCCTCATGCCCTTGTTTCTGTATGATCTCATGACACGCCAGCCGCAGCTGAACACCTGCCATGGTGTGAATGATGTTTGCGACACTCACCAGAATCACACAGAATGAGCCTTTCGTTTTCCTGGCTTTCCGGGGTGTCGCTATGGACGAAAAAATCGTCATAGCTTTCTTCTTGACAGCCTTTGATAAACAGATTATCATCCGAAACCCGCGCTTTCCGAAGGAAGAAGCGCGGGGCGTAATTACTTTGATATCATCCGGAGGGCAGGATATCCTTTCTTTCGAGATTTGGTATCACAACGATATTCTGTCCGCACAATTCCCTCGCAATAACCCCTACGATGGATCACATTTAGGATCGTTTCTTAATGAGACTGGGACGGATCATAAAATCTCGGAAAACGCTGTCAGTAAGAGACGTCGGAGCCATACGATGCAGTATCACCGTAATAACAAACGAAGGCCTGGATACTCTATTTTGCTTTGCTTGTTATCCGTTCACGATATGAATGGGCTTTTGATCGAGGAACGCGCGGATATTATCTACGGTGCAGTCCATGATCCGCTGGCGGCTTTCCTTGGGCGCCCAGGAAATATGGGGCGTGATGATGCAGTTCCTGGCCTTCAGCAGGGGATTGTCCGGGCGGATGGGCTCGGTATAGACCACGTCCACTGCGCAGCCGCCGAGCTTGCCGCTGTTCAGGGCGTCGGCCACGTCCTGTTCCACGATCAGCTGCCCGCGGGCGTTGTTGATCAGCAGCACGCCGTCCTTCATCTTCGCGATGCTGTCCCGATTGATCATGCCGGTGTTCTCCGGGGTCAGATTGCAGTGCAGGGTGATGACGTCGGATTCACGGAACAGCGTTTCCAGATCCACATATTCTCCGATTTCCCGTCCCGCGTCCGACGGATACAGGTCATAAGCGAGGACGCGCATACCCATGGCTTTGGCGATGCGCCCCTCCGCCTGGCCGATGCGTCCAAAGCCGATGATACCCATGGTTTTTCCGTCCAGCTCGATCAGGGGATGATCCCAGTAGCACCAGTCAATATTATTCTGCCACTTGCCGTCGAACACCGTCTGGCTGTGATGGCCGATGTGGTGGCACAGCTCCAGCAGCAGCGCGATGGAATACTGGCTGACAGACATGGTCCCGTAGGTTGGCACATTGGCCACAAGGATGCCTTTCTCGCGGGCATACTGATAATCCACCACATTGTAGCCCGTCGCCAGCACGGCGATCAGCTTCAGGCTGGGGCAAAGATCCATGGTCGCCTTGGAGATGGGCGTTTTATTGATCACGATGATCTCCGCGTCTCCGATCCTTTCGGCAATCAACGGGTCTTCCCGGTAGGCCGTGCGGTCATACACCGTCAGCTCGCCTAACTTTTCCAAGCCCTCCCAGCTCAGGTCCCCGGGGTTTTCGGTATATCCGTCCAAAACAACGATCTTCATGGCATCAATCCTCCAGCAGGGCCCAGGCGCGGTTCAGCACGCGCTTGGTATTGGCCAATACGATGCCCTCGTCCTCGCCGGGGCGTAAGGTCACTTCCATGGACAGCACATAGGGGTCCTCGGCGTTGAAAAAGTCCTCCTGTTTGAGCACCCGCAGGTAGTCCAGCAACTCGGGCACGTCGTTGGCGCTGTTGGGATAGCCGAAGCGGGGATGCAGATCGCCGTAGCCGTCGCAGCCGGGCTTGACCACCGCGTTGCCGAAGTGGAAATGCGTGATATAAGGCCGCAGGGTACGGATGACGAACCGGCTGGTCTCATAGGTGGTGGGGAAGTGGCTCAGATCCACCAGCAGGCCGAAATTGCTGTGGGTGGTGCGCATGTCGGCGGCGAATTTGGCCGCATAGGGCGCGGGGCCGATGAGAGCGGCCTTGTCCATATCGTAGTCGAACACCTCCAGCTCCACGTTCATGCCCTTTTTGGCGGCGTAATCGCACACGGCGCGGGTGGTTTTGAGCAGCTGGGCGTAGGCTTGCTCCTTGGTCTCCGGCTGCCACTTGCCTGCCAGGAAGGCGATGCCCTTGGCACCCAGATACTCCGCCTCGTCCACGGCTTCGATCAGCGTGGCCTCGGCCTTTTTGCGGTCTTCCTCGTCGATGGCGTTGGGATTCAGCTTGGGCCCCAGCAGCCGGGGCTGCGCGCCGTAACACACCTTCAAATGGCTCTGCTCCAGCAGCGCTTTGGCCTCCGCGTTCTTTTCGCCGTAGCCCTTTAGCTCGATGGCGTCAAAGTAATCGTCCCGGCAGATCGCCTTCAAGGAATCCATGGGGTCGCTTTTGGGATAGCTCATCCACTGGATGGTGCCGACTTTGAAATATTTTTGGATCGGATCTTTCATGGCGGTTCTCCTTCGTTATGAGAATTGACCGACTGGAGGACGAATGCCCCCAGCCGGTTTGCTTGTTTCGTTGGTTTTTATTCCTGGGGCGCCCAGGACTTGACGGCAGCCAGATTGCCGCCCATGTCGCACAGCTGGGTCTGGTTGCACACGGCGTCGATCACATAGCACTTGCCGCTCTTCTTGGCGCGCTGCAAAGCCGCGGCCAGCTCGTCGGGGGTGAACACGCGCTCGGCCTCGCAGCCATAGCCCTGAGCCACCTTCAGATAGTCGATGCGCCCGTCCTGGTTATAGGGCATATCCACGGCGTATTCGTAGCCGTAAGCGGTCTTCTGGTTCTGACGGATCAAGCCCAGATAAGCGTTGTTCAGGATGACCACGATGACGGGCTTCTCATATACGGAAGCCACGGCGATCTCCTCGCCCATGAAGGTGAAGCCGAAGTCGCCGACCACGGAGACGCAGCAGCGCTCGGGATGGGCCACCTTGGCGCCGAACAGGCCGGGGATCTCATAGCCCAGGGTGCCAGCGCCGCCGGAGGGCAGATAGCGCATGGGCCGGTTGATCTTTTGCAGTTGGCCCGACCAGATCTGGGTGATGCCGCAGCCCACGGTGAACATGGTGTCGTCGTCAAAGGCCTTGTTCACCTCGTAGAACACGCGGTGAGGCATCATGGGCACCTGATCGTAATCGGTCTTGCGCTCCAGCTCCTTGCGGTCCTGGGGCAGGGCGGCCAGGCGCTCGTCGTTGCCCGCGGCGCGCACGGCCTTGGCGGCGGCGCATTTGGACAGGGCTTCGATGGCCAGCCGGGCGTCGGAAACGATGCCCAGGGTGGGCTCAAATACCTTGCCGATCTGCTTTTCGTCGATATCAATATGAATGAACTTGCGCTCGCCCTGGTAGACCTTCAGCGCGCCGGTATGGCGGTCGGAGAAGCGGCAGCCGATGCCCAGCACCAGGTCGGAATCCAGAAAAACCTTGTTGCCGATGGGCTGGCCCACCTGGATGCCCGCGTGGCCGGCGTTGAGGGGATGATCCTCGGGGATGCCGCCCTTGGCCATATAGGTGGTGATGATGGGCATATTCAGCTGCTCGGCCAGGGCGATGGCCTCCTTTTCGGCCTCGGCCAGGGTGACGCCGCCGCCCATGATCATCACGGGCTTCTGCGCCTTTGCGATCATCTCCACGGCCTGCTCGATCTTGGCCATGTCGGGGGCTGGCTTGCTGACAGGCAGGGGCTCATAGCTGTCGATATCAAAATCGATCTCCTGCAGCTGTACGTCCAGGGGCATATCCAGCAGCACGGGGCCGGGACGGCCCGCACGCATCAGATAGAACGCCTCCTGCATCACCTTGGCCAGATCCTTGCCATCGGTAAGGCAATAGGTCTTCTTCGCCACGGGCTCGGCGATCCTGGCGATATCCACGCACTGGAAGGGATCCATCTTCAGCTGCCAGGTGTTGGCCTGACCGGTGATGGCCAGGAAGGGGATGGAATCGATGTATGCGGTATACAGGCCGGTGACAAAGTTGGTGGCGCCGGGGCCGGAGGTGCAGATCGCCAGGGCGATCTTATGGCTGGCGCGGTAATAGGCGTCGGCTGCGTGGGTGCAGGCTTCTTCATGGCGCATGCAGTAATGGTTGATCGGCGCGTCCTTCAAAAACTCATATACGCCGTTGATTCCCGCGCCGGGGATGCCGAAGGCGTCGGTGATGCCTTCCTTGACCAGGATCTGTACAAGCGCCTGAGATACTTTCATGGATATGTCCTCCTCGTTCTGTATTGGATCAGCCCTTGCTGCATTCGTGGCAGGCCACAAAATGGTTGGGTGCGATCTCTACCAGGGGCTGGGGTTCGCTGCACTTGGCAGTGGCATAGGGGCAGCGGGGGGCGAAGCGGCAGCCGGGCTTGGGGTTGATGGGGTTGGATACCTCACCCTTCAGCACGTGGCGCTCGCGGTTGCGGCGGCTCAGGTCTGTGGTTGGGATGGCGGACAGGAGCGCCTTGGTGTAGGGATGGGCCTGATGGGCGAAGATCTCTTCCTTCTTGGCGTATTCCACCACCTGGCCCATGTACATGACCATGATGTCGTTGCTGATGTGGCGCACCACGCACAGGTCATGGGTGATGAACATATAGGCCAGCTTGCGCTGCTCCTGCATGTCCATCAGCAGGTTCAAAATCTGCGCCTGGATGGAAACGTCCAGGGCGGACACGGGCTCGTCGCACACGATGAACTTGGGATCCAGCACCAGGGCACGGGCCAGGCCCACGCGCTGCCGGCGTCCTCCGTCCATCTCGTGGGGATAGACGTTGTTGTAGGTGGCGGGCAGGCCGCACAGCTCCATGGTCTCGCTGACCTTTTCGGGCAGTTGGGCCTTGGGCACGGTCTTGCAGATGCGCAGGGGATCGGCCACCAGGTCAAATACGCTCATGCGGGGATCCAGGGAGGAATAGGGATCCTGGAAAACCATCTGCATCTTGGTCTGGAAGGGGCGGAATTCCCGGGATTTCAGGCCGATGATGCTTTTGCCGTCATAGAGCACGTCGCCGGAGGTGGGCTCGTGCAGGCGCAGGATGGCCCGGCCCAGGGTGGATTTGCCGCAGCCGCTCTCGCCCACGACGCCCAGGGTTTCGCCCTCGCGGATGGTCAGGCTCACATCGTCCACGGCGTGCACCATGCCCAGCCTGTGCGGAAAATATTTTTTCAGGTTTTTGGTTTCTACCAGCACGTTGCTCATTGCCCGGACGCTCCCTTCTCAAACAGATTGCACTTGATAAAGTGTCCCGGAGCCACCTCCTGCATTTCGGGCACAGCCGCCATGCACTTTTCCGTGCAGTGCGCGCACCGGTTGGCAAATTTGCAGCCCTTGGGCAGATCGCGGGGGTTGGCCATGTAGCCGGGGATGGGCGTCAGCCGCGGGGCGGTGGAGGTCAGGTCGGGGATGCAGTTGAACAGGCCCTTGGTGTAGGGATGGTTCTTATCCCGGGCGAACACCTGCTCGATGGTGCCGCTCTCCACGATCTCACCCGCGTAGGCCACGGCCACGCTCTCGCAGAACTCGGCCACGATGCCCAAGTCGTGGGTCACCAGCACCATGGCGGAGTCGAACTTTTCCTTCAGCTCCCGCATCAGGGCCAGGATCTGAGCTTGGATGGTCACGTCCAGGGCAGTGGTGGGCTCGTCCGCCAGCAGCAGCTTGGGCTCAGCCACCAGCGCCATAGCGATGACCACGCGCTGCTTCATGCCGCCGCTGAACTGGTGCGGGAACTGATCCTTGCGCTCGGGGGTGATGCCCACCAGGGTCAGCACCTCGTCCACGCGAGCATCCTTATCCTTGGGGCTCATATCGGGGAAGTGCAGGTTGAGCACCTCCTTGATCTGGTCGCCCACGCGCATCACGGGGTTCAGGCCGCTCATGGGATCCTGGAAGATCATGCTGATCTCCGCGCCGCGCAGCTTGAGCATTTCCTTTTTGCTGGCTTTGAGGATGTCGATGTTGCGGTATTTGATGGAGCCGCTCACCACCTCGCCCACCTGATCGGGCAGCAGGCGCAACGTGCTTAAGCACATCGTGGTTTTTCCGGCGCCTGTTTCGCCGACGAGGCCCAGCGTTTCGCCCTTTTTGACGGAAAGGGTAAAGCCGTTCAGCGCGTGCACGATGGCCTCGTCCGTTTTATATATGACATTCAGGTCTTTGATTTCAAGCAAATTTTCCATACGGCACCTCAATTCTTCTGCTTGGGATCCAGGGCGTCCCGCAGGCCGTCGCCGATGAAGTTCAGGCTCAGCACGGCCACCATGATGAACAGGCCCGGCACCAGTCCCAGGTAGGGGTAGAACAGGATGTTGGACTGGTTTTCGGAAATGATGGTGCCCCATTCAGGCGTGGGCGGCGCGATGCCGATGCCCAGGAAGCCCAGGGAGGCGATCTGCAAAATCTGTCCGCCGATGCCGCTCATGACGCCGATGATCAGGGGGCCCATGACGTTGGGGATGATGTGGCGGAAGATGATGGTGGAGTTGCGGGTGCCGTAGCACCGGGCCGCCTCCACAAATTCCTGTCCGCGCAGCGTCAGGACGGCTGCGCGCACGGTGCGCGCCTGGCGGGGGATCAGCGATACGCTCATGGCGATCAGCATCTTGCCCAGGCCCTGGCCCAGGGCGGCCACGATGGTCATGGACAGCAGGATGCCGGGCACGGACATCAGGATGTCGCAGAAGCGCATGATGATGGTATCGGTCTTGCCGCCGAAGAAGCCCGCGCTGCCGCCTAAGATGATGCCCATGACGAAGGCGATGCCGATGGTCACCAGGCCTGCGAACAGGCTGATGCGTCCGCCGTACATGATGCGGGCAAACAGGTCGCGGCCAAACTGGTCGGTGCCGAAGATGTGCCCTTCGCTGAAGGGAGGAATAAAGGCGTCGCGAATGGATTGGGTGTATACCTTTTCATAGGGGATATACAGGGAGGCGCTGAGGCAGGCAAGGATCAGGATTGTGATGACCACCAGGCCGATCATGGCCAGCTTGTTCTTGCGGAAGCGGAACCAAACCTGCTTCATTTGGCCCTTGCGGTTGGAGGTGGAAATCTTTTTGCTCGCGGTGTTGCTCATCTTCTTTTCCCTTCCTTTCCGCATTACTTGCCGCCCAGCTGCACGCGGGGATCCACCACGGCGTACATCAGGTCGACGACCAGGTTGGTGATGCCCACGATGACGGCCACCACCAGGATGGAGGCCATGACGATGGGCACGTCCTTTGCCTTCACAGCGTTGATCAGGTAGGAGCCGATGCCGGGGAAGGCGTACACGGTTTCGGTGATCACCGAGCCGCCCATGATGATGGAGAAGTTCACGCCGATCTGGGTGATGATGGGCAGCAGGGAGTTGCGCAGGGCGTGCTTGAAAACGACGGTCACTTCTTTATTGCCCTTGGCGCGAGCCGTGCGCACGAAGTCGGAGCGCAGGGTGTCCAGCAGCCAGGTGCGGGTGGTGCGGCAGTTGGTGGCGAACACACCGCCGCCCAGGGACAGGGCGGGCAGGATATAGTGCCGCCAGGTGGAAGCGCCCGAGGCGGGCAGCCACCGCAGGTTCAGGGAGAAAAACACCTGGTACATCATGCCGATCCAAAAGGCCGGGGCGGAGACCAGGATCAGGGACAGGACGGTGAGGGCGTAGTCCACGATGGTGTTGTGGCGCACGGCGGAGATCACGCCCAGGGGGATGCCCAGGGCCACGGCCCAGATGATGGCCAGGAAGCCCAGGCGCAGGGTGTAGGGCAGGCGGTGGGAGAACTCGGTCATCACGTTGAAGCTCTGGAACCAGGAGGTGCCAAAGTCCCCGTGCAGGGCATTCCACATGTACTTGAGGTACTGCACGACCTGGGGCTGATCCAGACCCAGCTCATGCCGCTTCATTTCGATATCCTCCAGGGTAGCTTCGGGGCCTACGATCATTTGGGCCGGGTCGCCGGGGGAGATCATCAGGATAAAATGAACCAGAAAGGTAATTCCGATAATGACGGGAATCATGAGCAGTATACGCCTTAACGTATATTTGATCATTCATGGCCCTCCTTTCTTTTCTCTTTCGCCCGGGCGGGGGGCGGCCCGCCCGGGCGTTACGTTCAAAGCGTATACGCTACGCTTTCATGTTGGGAATTACTTCCAGCTCCAGTTGTACACGCGCCAGGCGTTGTTGGGGTTCAAAGTGATGCCCTCCAGCTCGTTGTTGAAAGCGCTGGTGGAGGTGGAGTTATACAGCGGGGCGTTGAAGGCGTTTTCGTTGACGATGGTGATGATCTGAGCGGTGATGGCTTTGCGCTCAGCGGGATCGGTGGCCACGTTGGCCTGGGCGCACAGATCGTCCAGGATCTGAGCATATTCACCGGGATAGGCGGGGCCATACACGGCCTGGATGCGGTACTCGGTGTTGCAGCTGGACCAGTCGAACAGGGAGGAGCTGGTACCGTTGATGCCCATCTCGAAGTCGCCGGCGGTGCTGGAGGCAGTAAAGGTGCCGCTGTCGGTGGCGACCACGGCGGCCTTGATGCCCACAGCCAGCAGCTGGCCCTGGATGATCTGGGCAGCCTTGTCATAGTTGGTGCCGGCCTGGCAGATGATGCGCAGCTCGCGGCCATCGTAGTTGGAGGCCGCCAGGTATTCTTTGGCCTTTTCCACGTTGTATTCCAGGGAAGGAGTATAGGTGCCGGCCTCGGGAGCGCCAGTGTAGGCAGGCATGCAGCTCATATCCAGGGGAGCGCCTTCGCCTTTCAGCACACCCTCAATAATATCGTCCTTGTTGATGGCGGAAACGATGGCCTTGCGCAGGTTCTCATCCTCCAGGGGAGAGTTCAGACCGGGGCGCATATTGAAGGTAATATGCACGCGCATGGCGGAGGGAACGCTGATCCAGGTGACGGGGTCACGGGCGGTCAACTGCTGGCAGGAGGCCACGTCCGCGCTGTTGATCACGTCAAGGTCGCCGGTGCGCAGGGAGATGAACTGGGTGGCGATGTTGCTGATGGGCCGGATGATGACGGTCTCGATGGCAGCCTTGCCGCCCCAGTAGTTGTCAAAGGCCTTCAGGGTGATTTCCTGGCCGGTGACGCGGCTGACGAAGGTATAAGGGCCGGTGCCCACGGGGGCGTTGTTGTAGCCCTCGGAGCCCACTTCGTTGTAGTACTTCTCGTTGATGATGAAGCCCACGCGGGCGGAAGTCTCAGCGGGGAAGCCGGCGAAGGGCTCGCTGAGGATGAACTTGACATGGGTGTCGTCCAGCACTTCCACGTCCGCCAGATTGATCAGCAGGTTGCGGGTCAAGGTCAGGTTCTTTTCCATGCACAGCTTGTAGGTGAAGGCCACGTCCTGGGCGGTCATCTTTTCGCCGTTGTGGAAGTACACGTCGTCGCGCAGGGTGAAGACGTACTCCAGGCCGTCCTCGCTCATTTCATAGCCGGTGGCCAGCCAGGGCTGGCAGACGCCCTGCTCGTCCATCCACAGCAGGCATTCGTAGATCTGGAACAGCACGGGGCTGTCCTTGGCCTGGTTGGAGGAGTAGTTCTGATCCTGGCAGAAGAACACGGTGGGCTCCTGGGCCGTGGCGATGACCACAGTCTTCTTGTCCACAGCCGCCGCGGAGGCGGAAACGGTCAGGGACAGGGCCATGATGGCGACGAGTACGAGGGCAAGCAGCTTCTTCATGTTGAGGTTCCTTCCTTTTTTAATTTTTTATTAACAATTCCAATCGTTCCCGTTGGAATCACTAATCGAGCGGGATGGCTTTGCTGCGATCCAGCATTTCGCCGATGGTTTCATGGATGTACTGCGCGTTTTCCAGGTACGGGAGCTGGCGGCTTTTGCCGTTTTTGAGCTCCAGGATCACCGTGCCGTTGTAGGATTTGGATTTGAAGGTGACGGTGGGCTTGAACATGCGGGAGGCCTTGATGTCCTTCAAGCTGTGTTCCCGCAGCCTTCCCGGGCCGCCGATCAGATTGACGCCCTGGATCAGCACCCGCCGATCCGTGACGGCCACCCAGCCCTTGCCGCACAGGCTCAGCACCCATACCCCGGCCCAGGCCAGGAGGACGCCGACGATCACATAGGGGATCAGGGCGGGAGACCGGAGGGCGTAGGGCGCGGTGTCCACCGCCATGAACACGCCCGAGGCAGCCAGCAGGGTGCCGTACATCGCCCGGGGCTTGCGGGGAGAAAGCTCCTGCAATTCCTCGCCCGGCTGCATCAGCGCCCGGGCCTGCTCCTGGGGGCTCATGCCAGCGTCAGCTGTACGGACGCGAAGTCCTCCAGCCGCTCCACGGTGACGACTGCGTTACCGTCCTGGACGCTGACCGCCGCGCTGCCCCACAGCACCTTGCTGCCCAGGAGCCTGCGGCCCTTTAGGGGCAGGCAGACCGTCTGATCGCTCACGGGCACGATCTCCTTGACGGGGCGCTGCTGGGTGCCGGTCAGGTTGATGAGGGACACCACGTAATCGGTCTGGCCCGCCGTCTGCGTGTTCTCGATCAGGTTGACGTGCACGCTGCGGTAGGCGTTGGTGAACTGGGAATAATCCTTGCCGGAGGTGTAATCGATGGCGTTGGCCAGCACCTCGGTAAAGTCCTCGTGGCCGTTGATGTAGCACTGGGCGTCGGCGGTGTTGGCGAAGTAGACCACCCTGCCCTTGCCGTAGGTACGAGCCACGATGCCGGCATAGGGGGAATCCATCTCGGGGATCCAGGCGTACTCCGGCGGCTGGTTAAGGATCATGGGCAGATAGCCCGCCACCTGCTCCGCCGGGTCTTCCGCCTTGCAGATGGCGGTGGCCCCCGCGTTCATCATCACCTCGGTGTTCTCGATGCCGTTCAGCACGGGAGAGGCGAGGTGCTTGATCTTGAAGTAGTAGTCGTTGTCGGTGGGTTTGCTCTCGCCCGCGTAATGCACGCCCAGCACGTCCGCCAGGGCGTAGTCGCCCAGCTTTTGGCCGTCCTCGCCGTACAGGGAGCTTTCGTAGGTGGCCACCAGGCCGCCGCCGTTTTGGACGTACTCGCGGATGGCCTGCTGCTCGTTTTCGGTGAGGATGCCCGCATTGGGCAGGATCAGGGTCTTGACGCCCTTCAGGCTTTCGGCGCTGAAATCCTTGCCGCCCAGCACGAAGTTGTAGGGGATGTGATGCTCGTTGAGCACCCGCTCCGCGCCCTCGAAGTGGCGGCGGAACTCGTCCTTGAGGACGTTGGCGTTGCCGAAGCGCTGCAGGTTGGCGATGGAGTAGAACAGGCCCACGTCCTTGACCGGCACGCTGTCGGAGAGCACGTCGCTGTTGGCGGCCATAAAGCCGTAGGCGTCCTTTTCGCTGTACGCGGCGCGGTTGTCCAAGGTGGCCGCGGGGTGCTGGCCGTTGAAGTAGCAGTTCCACACGCCGCCGCCCACGCTGGCGATCTCCCACAGCCATTCCCGGGTCTCCACCAGGGGATCGCACACGTAGCGGAAGCGGGTGCCATTGCCGCCGGTGTTGATGACGGGCTGCTTTTCGGGCATCAGGGCCCGGGAGAAACGGATTGTGCTGGCCGCGTTGTTGATGGTGTGGTAGGCGTGGCCCTGGGGCATGGAGCCGTGGTAGTTGGCGTCCATGAACACGCAGCTGATCAGGTAATCGAAGCTCTTTTTGGCGTTGCTGTGATCGATGCTGCACCGCTGGATCATCATATTGTTGTAGATGTCGAAGATCTCGGCGCTGTACGCCTTGTCCTCGCCGAATTCCTTGGTGGCCCTGCGGATGCGCTCGATGTGCTCGTCGGCGCACACGGCCTTCCAGGCGCGGTACTCGTCAAACTCGTGGGAGAAGAAGGCGTTGTTCTGGGCGAACATATTGATCATGCTGGTATTGCCGCTCTCGTCCAGCACAGGCAATTCCTTGCCCATATCCCGCTTATACCGGGCGCGGCAGCGCTCGCAGTAGCAGATGCCGGTGCCGAAGGACACGGCGTTTTCCCAGATGCCGTCCAGGGGCCAGCGGCTCATGAGGTAGCGCACGTATTTTTCGCCGTGCTCGTTGGCGTAATAGCTGAGGTAGCAGGGGCCCCGAAAGGTCTCGGTGGCGTACTGGGTCAGCTTGGGATTGCCGTGGATGTCCTTGGCGAACCAATCGGGATGCAGGTTGTAGCGGGCTTCCTCCACGCCGCGGAAATCGATGCGGACGATGACGTACATGCCGTTCTTATGCAATTCGTCGCATACGTCCTTGAGGATATCCTGGCCGTCCTTCATGAAGGGATTGGGCTTGGCCATCTCCAGCGGATTGTCGAAGAAATCCATGACGCCGCCGGCGTTGACCACCAGCACGTTGGCGTTGGCCTTCTTCATGTACTCCATCACGCCCTTGGCGTCGTAATTGACGATGTCCACGGCGCGCAGCACGGTTTGCAGGAAGCGAAGGTTCTTTTGATACCAATACTTCATCTCTTTACCTCATTTCATCGGTTGTTGGGGGAAGATCGAATCAAAACGGAGCCAGGCTGCCGTTTTCGTCAAATTGGATAGGCTCGAAATCGCTGATCTGCTCCACAGCGGGATCGTCCTTGATCTCCTCCATCAGCCGCCGGGACACGTACAGGGTGCCAATGTGCAATGTATTGGGGATGCGGGCCACCCGGGCGGTCTCCGCGGTGATGGGCTGCCCGCAGCACATCAGGGCGATCTCCAGGGCGCGCTTGTCGGTATCGCCCACGATGGGCCGGTTGCCCCGGGCCAGGAAGCCGCTGGTGATGACGTTTTCGTAGGTGGATTTCCATTCGATCTTGTCGTCCAGCCGCTTGCTGATGACGTCCGCCAATCCCACGCCCAGAGCGTTGCCGTGGCTTTCGTCGGAGATGTCCAGGGCCACGATGCGGCGGCACTGGGGGCCCAAGTCCACCTGGCCGGGGATCATGATGCGCCCGATGACGTTGGTGTCCATGCCGGTGCCGCTGTAATTCTTGCCGATCTGATCCACGATGAGCACGTCGGTTTCTTGGAAGGGCAGCTTGGCGACCAGTGCCCGGGAGCGCTCCAGCAAGGCGTGATCCACTTCAAACATCCTGTCCGCCGGGGCGTACACCAGGTCGGCGGTCTGGTCGGCGCCGTCCTCCAGGATAGCCACGCCGCCCAGGATCTTGCCGCTCTCGATGACCTTGCGGGAGATCTTCGGGATGTAATCCCGCAGGCCGTTGGCGCCGTAGCGGTGCACGGCCAGCGCCTGGGCGTGCTTGCCCAGGCCGATGGTGAGCATCTTGACGATGCCGCTCTCGTGATCGCCGTGGAAGTCCGTGTGGAGCTTGACCCGGTTGACCACGATGACGCCGTCCGCGCCATAGGCCTGGGCGTCCATGTACACGGGGATGCGGGGCTCCCCGTCCAACTCGCCCAGCCTGACCACTTCCATGGAGGAAACGACGGGCGCGCCCATGGTCTCCTCGGTGATGCCATAATCGGCCAGCACCCGGGCCTGGCCCTCGGCGGTGGCGCCGCCGTGGCTGCCCATGGCCGGGATGATGAAGGGCTCCGCCCCAGCTTCCTTCACCGCCTGCACCACGCACTTGACCACTAGGGCGTAATTGCTGATGCCGCGGCTGCCCGCGCAGATCGCCACCCGCATACCGGGCCGGAGCTGCCGCTTGGCCTCCTCCATGATTTCCGCCATCCGGGCGGGGATGTCGGGCAGGGCTTCCCTGCGGCAGGCGACGCGGATCTTGGCCATTTCCAACTGGATCATAGGCTTCCTCCTGTTTGTTTTACTGGGCGATATAGGCAGTATAGGCCGAGCTTTTGACACCGGCTGCCGCGGGGCGGACGCTGTGCTCCCGCACGAACTGCCGGATCTTGACCAGTACGTCCCGGCCTCCCAGACCGCCGGATTTGCATACCAGATAATGGACGCCGCAGCCGCTTTTGACCCGGTTGAGCACCACGCCGGATTCCACCTCCAGGATGGGCTCGGCGTACTGGGCGCCGATGCTCCGCAGGGAGGCCAGCAGGGTGTCGCCGCCGATGATCATCAGGGGCAGGTCGGGGGCGCGCCGGAGCAGCTGCCGCACCAGCTGGCCCAGCTGCTGGGCCACATCCAGCGAGCCGGAGGGAGCGTCTTCCCGCCGGTCGGCCAAGCCGTTGGCCGAGCTGACGATGATGTCCTGGCCGGCCTCGTATCCGTCCAGGATCCGCTGCGCCATGCGCAGGCCGTCGTCGGTATTGAAGTAATCGGGAACATCCTGCCTGAAGCCGATGGGCTCGAAGCCCTTTTCCCGGGCCTTGCGGATCTGCGCCGCCGTGGTGGCCATCATGCTGCCGGAAACCACCACCAGGTTGGCGCGGGGGAACGAAACGGCTCTGCCGCCGTCGCTGATCCCGGCGGAAAGGGAAAGATGAGCTGCCAGGCCGGCGCAGCCTGCGATCGTGTGAACCCCGTGCCGGCTGATGAGGGAAGAAATGCGGGCCAGGTCGTCCTCTGTCTCGGCGTCGAACACCAGGATGGCGGGGCCCTCCGGCAGATCCTTGGGCCAGGACTGATCGGGGATCAGGACGACGGGCAGGTTGGATTGGCGGGCGATGATCTCGCGGATAGAGGCAGTGGCGATGGGATCGAAGGGATCGTTGCGAAATTCGGTTTCGTCGATGGGCGTTTCCTTTATATATTGCTTCCCCTGGCGGGTGAAGCGGTTCTGCCGGGGGAAGGCAGGAGCGAAGACCAGATATTTTTCGCCGGAAAGCGCCAGAACGGTTTCCATTTCGCCGCCGATGTTGCCCCGCAGCACCGAGTCGGTCTTTTTATAGATCGTCGAGCAGCCGATGGACTGGGCGTATTCCACGGCGGCGCGGACGCGCTGACAGGCCTGCTCCCGATCCAGATGGCGGGAATCGATATTGATGACGATCACGTCCGCGTGATCCGCGTCCGCGGCGGACAGGGCGGCGCAATCGATGAGCACGCGGGCCCGGAGGCCGTTGTTCAAAAATTGAACACCCGTATCCAGTGCTCCCGTCAGATCGTCCGCGATAACAGCCAGCTTGGTTGCCACGGTCTGTCCCTCCCGTTTTGTTTCTTGGACAAATTATACATGACGAAAAAAGAAATGTAAACAGCTGCTTTTTGCATTATGTGTTTATATTTTGAACGATTTGAAGAAAAATCAGAAAAAACGATTGAAAAATGTTCGATTGTGTGATATAAATGTTCCGTAATAAAACACAAAGGAGGGGACTCCGATTGATTCATATCCTGGCAATCGCCCCCTATGAAGGCCTGAAGAACATTTTTGAAACGTCGCGCGCCTCTCACCCCGACATCTCCATGACCGTACACGTGGGCGACCTGAACGCCGCCATCGAGCTGGTGCAGCAGACGGATATCCTTTCCTATGATGTGGCCATATCCCGTGGCGGCACGGCGGAGCTGCTCAAGCAGGCATTGGAGATTCCCGTGGTGGAGGTTTCCTTTTCCGTATTCGATATGCTCCGGGCCACCCAGCTGGCCGCAGGCTCCCACCAGCGGTACGCCATCGTGGGCTTCTCCGCCATGACGGCCTGCGCTCATTCCGTCCTGACCCTGCAGCCCGACAGCCAGGTGACCGTGCGGGAGATCCACAGTCAGGAAGAGGCCGGAGACTGCCTGCAAGCGTTAAAGAACGAAGGATATTCCCTGGTGGTGGGCGATACGGTCATCGCCCGGCTGGCCCAGGCCTACGGCATGAGCAGCATCCTGGTCACCTCGGGGCGGGAAAGCGTGGAAACCGCCATCGACAACGCCTGCGAGCTGTGCCGCATCATCCAGAAGCAAACCCTGACCTCGGGCATCTTCACCCGCCTATGGGAAATGAACCGCCAGTACGCCCTGGTGCTTTCCCAGCAAGGGGATACCGCATACTGCAATATGCCCGCAGACATGCAGCAGCTATTTTATAAGAAGCTTTCCCCCGAGATCCCCGCCGTGCTGGAGGGCGGCAGCCCCATCATCAGCGTCCATTACGGGCGGCAGCAGTACGCCATCCGCACCTCCTCCCTGTCGGTGCAGGACCAACGCTACGCCGTCTTTTGCGCCCAGCCCCCCGTGGTGCTGCCCGATGACAACGACGCCTTCATCCGCTGTTACGACAGGGGGCAGGAGCTGGCGCCGGATTACAACACCCTGACCAGCATCCAGAGCGCGGCGGGCAAGGAATTGCTAAAGAGCATCGACGCCATGGCCCTGCAGCAATTGCCCGTGCTGGTGCGGGGCGAGCAGGGTCTGGCCAAGCGCGCGGTGATCGCCGCCATCCACAACGCCAGCTCCCTGGGCGACAGCCCGCTGTTCGTCATCGACGCAAAAAAAGGCACGGCAAAAAAATGGAAGGCACTGCTGGACAACTGCGATTCCCCCATCTATCACGAAAATTACGGCATCTGCTTCCGCAACATCCAGTGCATGCAGGAGGACAGCTTCGGCGAGCTGCTGCAATGCATCCTGACCGCCAACATCCATCGCCGCAACCGGCTGTATTTCTCCTGCACCATCACCAGCGATTACCCGGACGAGACCAACCGGCGCTGGGAGGAGGTCATCGACAGGCTGGGCTGCCTCACCCTGATGCCGCCGCCCCTGCGCAGCCGCACGGAGGACATCCCGTCCCTGGCCACGCTGTACGTCAGCGAAATGAACGTCCTGCTGGGCAAGCAGGTGGTGGGCTTTGAGGAAAAGGCGCTGGCGGCCATGCAGCATTATCCCTGGTACCGCAACTTTGCCCAGCTGCGGCAGGTGATCCGGGAAGCGGTGGCCACGGCCGACGGCTTCATCATCACCGTCCAGCACCTCCAGCCCATCCTGGATCAGCACATGCGAGACGGAATGCCCGCCGTGGCGCCAGAAAGCGTCTCCCTGCCCCTGGAGGACGTGATCAAGAACCACATCCTTTCCGTGCTGGAAAAGGAGGACGGCAACCAAACCCGCGCGGCCCAGGTGCTCGGCATCAGCCGCGGCACCCTGTGGCGCAGGCTCAGCGAATACGAAAGCGCCTGACACCCCCGATCTTCCCCGCGGGAGAGCATCACCATATTTTCATTCCGGGATCGGCAAACGAAAGGAGATTCTCACATGAGCACCAAATTGGCAATCACCATCGGCGATCCGGCTGGCATCGGGCCGGAAATCACGGTCAAGGCCCTGGAAAAGCTTGCAGGCAGCTGCGCGGCCACCCCTGTGGTGGTCGGCGATCTGTGCGTGATGGAGGACGCCGTTCGCCTGTCCGGCGCGAAGATTCGCATCGTCACCGTCAAAAGCCCCGAGGAGGCCGAAAACAAGCCCGGCATCCTGAACCTGATCGACCTCAACTGCCTGGGCGGTAAGCTGTGCCCCTACGGCCAGGTGTCCGCCGCGGCGGGCGACGCCGCCTTCCAATACATCGTGTACGCCATCGGCCTGGCTCAGAAGGGGCAGGTGGACGCCGTGGTGACCGGCCCCATCAATAAGGAAGCCGTGCATCTGGCGGGCCACGATTTCGCCGGACATACCGAGATCTTCGCCCATTACACCAACGCCCCCGACGTGACCATGCTGCTCTCCAGCCAGCAGCTCAAGGTGGTGCACGTCACCACCCACGTCTCCATGGAGGACGCCTGCCGCCTGATCGCCAAGGATCGGGTGCTGAAGGTCATCCGCCTGGCCCAGGACGGCATGCAGCTGCTGGGCGTGGCGGAGCCCCGCATCGCCGTGGCGGGCTTCAACGCCCACAGCTCCGAAAACGGCCTGTTCGGCCATCAGGAGGCCGACGCCATTATCCCCGCCATCGAGGCGGCCCGGGCTGAGGGCATCAACGCTGACGGCCCCATCCCCCCGGACACCGTGTTCGTCAAGGCTGCCGCGGGCATGTACGATATCGTGGTGGCCATGTATCACGACCAGGGCCATATCCCGCTGAAGCTTCTGGGCTTCCGCATGGACGCGGGCTCCAACACCTTTTCCGCCATGAGCGGCGTCAACTGCACCCTGGGCCTGCCCTTCATCCGCTCCTCCGTGGATCACGGCACCGCCTTTGACCGCGCGGGCAAAAACATCTCCAACCCCGACAGCATGGTGGAGGCCATCGAGGCCGCCGAGGTCATGTCCATCAACCTGGCGAAGCGCCAGGGCAAGCAAGCGTAAAACACGACCCGATCCCATCCCTGTTCAGAACTCGTCAAACAAAAATCTGAAAGTCCCTAATAACTTGGTTATACGCAAGAAAAGATCAATAGAGTAGAGGGAGGGCAATAGCCCTCGCCCCTCTCATTGCACCGTACGTACCGGTCAGGTATACGGCGCTACATCGCAACAAGAATTCAAGTATAT
>CACZLE010000042.1:0-11298 GCA_902781945.1 uncultured Eubacteriales bacterium
CCAACCTGATCTGAACTATCTTACGCGACCATCCTTTTGATGGTCTGTTTGCTTTACCCTTCTTTCCATTGGACCGTTAATTGAATGTTTCAAACTTTTTCATCTCCGGTTTTCATATATTCGGGGCGGGGCAGCCCGCGCCCATGGAACGTGACTCTTTATTTCGACGAAAAATGCGGATTTCCTTCGGATGACGCCGCGGCTGCCTTATTGGACGGGCGTGATCCGCAGGGTCTTGACCTCGAAGGGATGGAAGCGCAGGGCGATGTGCCGCGGGTCCAGACTTTCTCCGGCGTTTTCCAGCAGATCGCACAGGCAGACCGACGCCGCCGGGATGTTCAGGGCCACATGGCAAACGGTGTCCGCCCGCTTGGCCTCGTACAGCCGCAGGATGATGTCCCCGCTGCCGTCCTCGGCGGGCTTGACGGTATCGATGAACACGTTTTCGGCGTCCACCCGGAAGGCGCTGAATGCGGGGCAATGGCCGGGGGCCACCTGCAGGGGCACGTTCAGATCGGAAGCCTCCCGCACCGCGGGGCTGTCCATCAAGCTGCCCTCCCAGGCGGTGAAGGCGTAAGTAAAAGTATGCTCACCGTTGTCCGCCCGCATCTCCGGGCTGGCGGCGGCGCGGAGCAGGGTCAATTGCAGGGCGTTTCCGTTCATGCTGATGCCGTACTTGCAATCGTTGAGCAACTGCCGCGCCGTGGCTCTCGTCGCACAGGGCGCTGTACCGCTGGTTGCACACCTCGAAGCGGTCGCTGTCGTACAGGCGGGAGCGATGGGTGGGCCGTTTCATGTAACCGAACTGGATCTCGTTGATGCCCTCCGCCGCCTGCACGTCCACGGGGAATTCCACCTTGAGCAGCCGGTGCAGCTCATGCCAATCCACGCGGGTGACGAAGTCCAGACGGCGGCTGCCTGCGGTCAGTACGATATCCTGAGAAAAGAAGGAATTCTGAATTGTACGTTCCACATGCACCACCGCCCGGAGACCGCAATCCTCTTTGATTGTCACATCCACCGGCTCATTCAAGGCGATGGGCTGTAAAACATAATTGGAATCGATGTCCCAGGCGTCGAACATGCGGGGCACGTCCTTGAACATCAGCAGGCGATTCATGGGCCCTGCGGCAAACTCCCGGCCCGTGGCCTTATCAAGGAAAGAAATCACTTCGCCCCGCGCGTTGATGACCGCGCGGACATGTTCATTTTCGAGAATGAACTGATTGTTTTCTTCTCTTACATAAGTTGAAACTTGCTTTTCTGTCTTTTGCGGCCTCAGCGATACCGCGCCGCAGGCGGGAACGGTCACCAGACCAAGGCAGCCTTCCGCCGTGCGCTGCACGGGCACTTCCGCGCCCTCTGCCGTCACCGCGCCGTTTTCATATCCTTCGGGCAGCGGCACCAGCCCTGTCCGTTCAAAGGACAGGGAGTTGAACACCGTCACGCCCTCGCCTTGCGCCAAGGTGCGCAGGGCGTCGGTTTTCACCGCTTCGGCCTCGCCGATGATCCAGGCGTGATCCCGCCGGGCGTCCTCATATACCCGGGCGATGGAGGAGCCGGGCAGGATATCGTGGAACTGGTTGAGCAGCAGTTTCTTCCAGGCGGCGTCCATGCGCTCCAGCGGATAGGCCGCGCCGCGCAGCATGGCCATCGCGCCCCACATCTCCGCCTCCCGCAGGGCGATTTCCGCCTTGCGGTTGCCGCGCTTGATGGCCGCCTGGCTGGTGAACACGCCCCGGTGGGCGGAGAAATAGAGCTCGCCCACATAGGTGTGCCGGGGGCCGCCCGCCCGTTCCATGTCCTCAAAGAAGGCCAGGGGCGACGCCGTTTTCACCCGGGGCATGCCCTCCAGGTTTTCTTCCCTGCGCAGGTACTCCACGTGATCCCGGGTGGGTCCGCCGCCGCCGTCGCCATAGCCGAAGGGGAACAGGAAGGCGCCAAGGCCCCGCTTCTGCACCCGCTTTTTCCAGGTCTCGCAGATCTCCTTGGGGTCGGTGCGGTAGGTATAGCTGGTGGGCAGGAAGGTGTCGATCCGGCTGCCGTCCGCGCCCTGCCAGGTGAAATAATGGTAGGGGAACTGATCGCCCTCATTATAGGACCAAAAGATTTTCTGCGTCACCAGGTATTTGACGCCGCAGCCCTTTAAGATCTGCGGCAGCGCCGCCGAATAGCCGAAGGTGTCCGGCAGCCAGAGGAGCTGGGAATCCACGCCGAACTCTTCCTTGAAAAACCGCTTGCCGTGGATCACCTGCCGCACCAGCGATTCGCCGCTGGCCATGTTGGTATCCGGCTCCACCCACATGGCGCCCTCGGCGATCCACTGGCCCCGCTTTGCCGCCTGTTTGATGCGCTCGTACAGCTCGGGATAATGCTCCCGGCACATCACGTAGGCGGCGGGCTGGCTTTGGATATATTTGTATTCGGGGTATTCCTCCATCAGCCGCAGCTGGGCGGCGAAGGTACGGCTGGTCTTGCGGTGGGTCTCGGCCATGGGCCACAGCCAGGCCAGATCCAGATGGGCGTTGCCGACGGCGTAAAACTGCGGGGCCGTGGTGCCGTTGACGGCCTCGAGCGCGGGCTTCAAAGCCTCCCGGGCGGCGCGGTAGGAGGCGATGCGCGCTTCCAGGGGCTGTTCAAAATCCGCGATCAGCGTGGCCTGCTCCAGGGCTGCCGCCAGCCTGTCCGCCCGCAGGCTTTCGGGGTCCACCTGATCGATCAGCAGATTCAAAGTATGCAAATCCATATAGAGCTGGTAGGCGTCCTCGTTCCAGACGCCGTAGGTCATATCGCCCAGCACGGCGCGCAGTTTTCCCTCTTTGGGGTCGGCATAGCTGCCGGGCAGCACCGGACCGGTGCAGCAGCCGCCCAGGGCTTCGGAATGCGGATAATAATGCCCGGCATAGGCTTCCAGCAGCAGGTCATAGCCGCGGCCCGCCTCCCCACAGGGCGTCAGGCAGTTGTCTACGATATAATGATGGGGCATGTCCACCCAATCCGCCCGATAGGTGCCAAAGGATTTTCCATCCACGAACACCGTGGTCTCCCCGCCGGTGCGCAGATCCATGACAACGCGCTTCCCCGCGGCCTCGGGCGGCAGGATGATGCTGCTTCGCAGCCAGCAGTATTCCCAGGTTTTGCCCCAGGGCGTGCCGGGAGCGATGGGCGCGAAGGCCTGCGTTACCGCATCCTCGGGCGTCAGGTGCTCCATGGTAAAGAAGGCCTCCGCCCGGATAGCCCCCAGCGGGTGGTATAAATCCTTTTTCAGCGTGTCGATCCAGTGCTCCAGCCGTCTGCGCCATTCGGAATGCATGTATTTCATCTTTTTCGCCTCCCGGGATTGATGGCTCCATTATATCAAAAACCTTATCAGATGCAACAAAAACCTGCGTCAGACCGTGAAAAATGAGCGAACCCATTTTTTCGGACTGCCGCAGGTTTTTCCTTTGGAAAGCGTATGCCTCTTCGCCGTTACACGTTCTCCTCCAGCACGATCACCTTCGGGTGCTCGCTCAGGTCCTCCTTGGTCACCCGCAGCAGGGGCATCCGGGGGGCGTCGGCGGCGTTCAGGGCGGCCAGACACCGGTCCAGGGGCGCGATGGGCCAGGAGGCGTTATATTGGGTGCTGTAATGCATGGGGATCAGGATGCGGGGGCGGATGCGGGCCGCCAGGCGGGCGGCGCTGTCCGCGTCAATGGTGTAAAAGCCGCCCACGGGGATGAGGGCGATATCCAGACCTTCCAGCTGCGCGGCCAGGTCCTCGTCCCAGGCGCCCAGATCGCCAAAGTGGGCCACCCGGAGGCCGTCGGCCTCGATGATGGAGATCAGGTTGGGACCGCGCTTGACGCCCTGCACGTCGTCATGGAAGCAGGGCACCGCGGTGACGGTGACGCCGGTGGCCAGGGTGATTTTGCCCGCGTGATCGGCCACCACCTGATAGCCCTTGGCCTTGGCCAGATAGCTGTGGTCGCCGTGGCCGTGGCTGACGGTCACCGCGTCGCAGGCCACATCGTGCATGGGATAGCCCACGTGGTCGTCAAAGGGATCGGTGAGGATGCGGAAGCCCTGGGCGGTTTCAATCAGAAATTCGCTGTGGGCGTGATGGGTGATCAGCATGGAATCTCCTCCTTTGCAAAATGCTCTTGGATCAGATAAGCGCAGGCCGCGGGCAGAGCCGCGTGCCGCCGTTTGCGAATGGCGGCGTCAGCGGTGAGAAAGGCGAGCAGCCTTTCATATTCCCCGGCGTCCAGCAGCAGCAGGGTCCGCCGAATGGGCTCCCAGGGCTGCTCCGGGGAAGGTTCCGCGGTCAGCAGGCACCGGCACAGGTGCGCCCAGCGCGGGTCGGCGGGCGCGGGGCCGGGCGTCAAACTGCGGATAAAAGCGCGTTGCCGCGCGGGCGATAAATCAACACGAAAGAGGCTTCCTTCCCGCGTGATTGCATAGCCTTCCGGCGTCCCGGGGTCCCGCCCGCATACAAAAAGGGCGCGCATGTCCCGGTCCCGTTTCAAAAAAGCATCCGGGCCCAGACACGCGCGCAGCTCCAGGCGAAAGGTATCCAGGGCGCTCATGCGCGATGGCTGGGCGCAAAGCGGATGCGCATTTCGCGCATGGACGCGTATTGCCCCTGGATATCCAGCTGGTATTTCAGCACCACCTCGCCCCGGGCGTCGTCCACGTTGTATTTCACCTGGGTGGGAAAAACCCCCATCTCCAGGGAGCCGTAGGGCGTGTTGTAGCTGCCCTCGTAGCGGTTGCCCTGGGAAAAGATCATGCTGGTGGTAAATTCGCCCTCCCGGTTCATGGTCACCACGCCGTCCTTCATGGTGAAGGTCACCTGGTCGGTGGCGGCGGTGTCGGGCTGGGTTTCGCAATAGCGCAGGCGCCAGGCGTTCTGCTCAGGCTCGCCGCTCAGTTCGCCGGTGGTCACCAGGCGCATTTCATCCGAGAAATCCTCCATCCCGGCGTCCTGCACGATCCCGGTCACGCTGAGCAGCACCTTCTTTTTTCGCATACCCGCACCTCTTTTCGTCAAATATTTGCTGTATTATATCACAGATCGGCAGGGGATACAATGTTTTATTCTGTAAAGAAAATAAAAGCCTTCAACCGATGAAAAACTTTTTTGACGGTCAAAGGCTTTTTGTACTGTTTATGCATGCTGTCGATCAGGGATCGGTGTGAGTTTCATTGCCCACGCACCGGAAAATGTTGATTTCGCTGCGGAAGGCCTTTTCCGCGGAGTCGTAATAGCGCTTGCCGTGGCAGATCACCCAGATCCTTTCCCCGTTTTTCCGCACCAGCTCGTGGCGCAGGTAGGCGATATTGCCCCGGGCGAAGGAATTGCTCACCTGGAGCATGTAATAGGCTCTGTCCTCGGCGGGCACCAGGTCAAACTGGGACATCCGCCCCACCACGTCCGCCTGGCTGTACCCGGTGATCTCCTCAAACTGATCGTCGATTTCGATGATGGTGTCATCCAGGTCCAGCATATACCGGCTGTACGGGATGGAAAAGGTGTTGCCCTTGCTCCCGGCCTCCAGCAAGGGGCGAGGAATAAAGCCCCGGCTTTCTTCGCCGCCCGTCTTTTCGCCCAGGGCGATATCGGGATTTTCCGCCAGCATTTGCAGAAATTCCTCCGCCAGCCGCGGATCAAACTGCGATCCCGCGTACTTGCGGATCTCCTCCTGGGCGGTTTCCGGAGACAGGGCCCGGCGATAGCTGCGGCTGTTCACCATGGCGTCGTAGCTGTCCACGATGCTGATGATGCGGCTGAGGATGGGTATATCCTCGCCGGACAGGCGGTCCGGATAGCCCTTGCCGTCCCAGCGCTCGTGATGATAGCGGATCATGGGCGCGATGGGCTTGAGCTCCTCCGAACTCAGGGCGATCTGATAGCCTTTTTCGGCGTGGGTCCGCAGGGCAGCCCACTCCGCGTCGGTCAGTTTGCCGGGCTTGTTCAAGATCTCCAGCGGGATGCCGATCTTGCCGATATCGTGCAGCAGGCACAGCAGGCGCAGATTTGCCAGATCCTCGTCGCACAGTCCGATGCGCCGTCCCAGCATTTCGCCCATCTTCTGGGTGCGCAGCACGTGGGCCTCGGTGTCGGAATCCGCCTCCTCCAGCGCCCGCGCCAGGGTGGCGAGGGTTTGGGAATGAAAGGATTTGAAGCTCAGCAGCTTCTTGACCTGGAGAGAGCGCAGCGCCCTTGCCACGATGGGGGTAAGATCGCCGCAGCCTTTCTGCCAATCCTCCACCTCGCTCATGCCGTACAGCACGGTCCCCGCGGAGGCGGAAGCCACAGCCTTTGCGCAGTCGAGCACCTCGGCCTCCCGCTGATGCGGGCATACCGCCAGCAAATGCGCTTCGTGCCCGCGGACAAAGTAGGCGTCCTTGGGCATATGGGAGCGGATCAGCTTTGCCAGGCTGCGGATGCGTTCATCCCCCACCTCCCGGCCAAAGGTGCGGTTCACGTCGGCAAGCCCCACGATGTCAAACACCGTCACCGTCGTCGGCGGGCCAAAGATATAGGGATTCTCGGCGCAGAAACGCCGGAAGGTATCCCGGCGCAGGAAGCCGGTCAGAATATCGGATTCGTCCGTCAGGTCCGTAAAGACGAACAGGTTGCCGGTGACGCCGCCGGCCCGATCCTTTAAGCGCCTGAAATCGCACCGCAGCGGCTGCCCCCGGGCCCCCAGGCGCTCGCACTGCACAGTGAAGCGGTCCTCCCGATGCTCGCTGATGTTGATCTCGCACTTTTCCTGAAAGTCCGCGCCGGTCATCTTTTCGTTCAGGGGCAGATCGGGCAGCAGCTGCTCGGCCTTGCGGTTGTACATGATCAGTTCGTCCATGTAATCAAAGAGCACGATGCCCTGATCGATATTCTGGAAGATGGTCATGGCCAGGGATTGGAGCATGTCGTTTTGCCGGTAGCTGAAGGTGGCCCAGAACAGCAGGTACAGTCCCACGCTGTATATGAATACAGACCAGTCCAGGCTGGAAAAGAGGGAACCCGTCTGGAGGAAAAGGAACACCGCGTTCATCAGCACGATCATCACGATGACGGCGGTGATGAGAAAATACTGGTTGCGGTACTGGCGCGGCGTATTGGCGGATTTTTTGATCAGGATATACAGCACAAACACCACCAAAGTGTAGGTGAACACCAGGTGCAGGATGTACAGCGGCTTCATCTGGTACACGTAGGGCGACAGCGGGTCGCCCTGGGGCCGGACGAAGCTGACCGCGATCTCGCCGAAGATGTTCATAAACATCACCGCGCTGTCAAACACCGCGTAGCCGCAGATGACGCGCCGGATCGCCTTGGCGCCCCGGTTGAGATGCATCTGCGTAAAATGATATGCGTAATGCACCAGGGAGACCAGCATCCAGTCGATGGCCGCGAAATACACGCTGCTGGCCACGGACATGGCGGCATAGCTCGGAGCCAGCAGGCTGACCAGGTAGGCGGCGGTCACCGCCCCCGCCGCAAAGGAGGAAAGCCCCAGATATTGGGCGATCTTTCCCGTTTTCAAATACGCCTGGCGGCAGTAATTGAAATCCACCACCGTCAGCAGCACGGCCAGCACGGTGAAGGTTGTCATGTATGCGCTGCTCATGGGTCGGGCTCCTTTCTGGCTGGGTCGAGAAAAGGGGCGAAACTCTTTGGTTACATTATAGCATGGAATGGAAGAAAAAGACAATAGAAAGAAAACGCGCTTTCCGGAAAAAACAGGAAAAATAAAACCGCCCGGAAAAATCCAGGCGGTTAAAGGCAAGCGAATGTGTCCATGGGGATTCCAAAGGGGCTTTTTCCTTACCCCAGCACCACGGTCACCTGGTGTTCCTTGCCGTCCCCGAACACCGGCAGCACGTTGCCTTCGATGGGCGCGCCGTCCACGGTCACGGCCTTGACGCCGCGGCAGACGTGAGCGGGATTCTGGATGTCGAGGACGTAGGTGGCCCCGCGGAAGCGGCGGCTGATGCGGTAGCCGTCCCAGGTGCGGGGAATGCAGGGATCGATCTTGAGACCGTCCCAATCGGGCTTGACGCCTAGGATGTAATTGCTGATGACGTAGAAGTTCCAGGCGGCGGTGCCGGTGAGCCAGCTGTTTTTGGCCTGGCCGAAGTTCTGCGCGTCCTTGCCTGCGATCATCTGGCTGTACACGTAGGGCTCCATCTTGTGCAGGTCGCTGATCTCCTCGCGGTAGGCGGGGGCGATCTTCTTGTAGAGCTCAAAGGCCCGGTCCCCGTGGCCCACCACGGTCTCCGCGGCGATGATCCAGGGGTTGTTGTGGCAGAAGATGCCGGCGTTTTCCTTGTATCCCGGGGGATAGGAGCTGACCTCGCCCAGCTCCAGATGATATTCCTTGTAGGCGGGCTGGAGCAGCACGATGCCGTGCTCGGTCTCCAGGTACTTGTGCACGGATTCCAGGGCCTTTTCGGCCTTGCCGTCGTCGAGCCCCACGCCGCCCATGACGCAGTAGCCCTGGGACTCAATGAAGATCTTGCCGTCCTCGCATTCCTTGCTGCCCACCTTATGCCCCAGGGCGTCGTAGGCGCGGACGAACCATTCGCCGTCCCAGCCGTCCTTCAGGATGGCGGCGTTCATGGCGTCGATGGCGTCCTGGCTGTTCTGCGCGCCCGCCAGGTCGCCCCGGCGCTTTTGCAAGGCTGCCAGCTCGGGGCCGATGGCCACGAACATGCCCGCGATCAGCACGGATTCCGCCACCCGGTCATCGGGGGCGTTGGGGTTAGAGAAGGTCTGGAAGCTCTCGTCCGGGGTGTCGGAGAAGCAGTTGAGGTTCAGGCAGTCGTTCCAGTCCGCCCGGCCAATGAGGGGCAGGCCGTGGGGGCCCAGATTGTTGACCACGTGGCCGAAGGACACCTCCAGGTGCTCCATCAGGGTGCCGCAGTCGTCCGGATTGCAGTCGTAGGGCACCTGCTCGTCCAGGATGCCAAAGTCGCCGGTCTCCTTGATGTAGGCCGCGGTGCCCGCGATGAGCCACAGGGGATCGTCGCCAAAGCCGCCGCCGATATCGTTGTTGCCCTTCTTGGTGAGGGGCTGGAACTGGTGGTAGCAGCCGCCGTCCCGGAATTGGGTGGCGGCGATATCCAATATGCGCTCCCGGGCGCGCTCGGGGATCTGGTGCACGAAGCCCAGCAGATCCTGACTGCTGTCGCGGAAGCCCATGCCGCGGCCAATGCCGCTTTCAAACATGCTGGTGGAGCGGCTCATGTTGAAGGTGACCATGCACTGGTAGGGATTCCAGATGTTCACCATGCGGCCCAGCTTTTCATCGGGGGTGGTGAGGGTGTAGGCGGAGAGCAGATGATCCCAGTGGCGGCGCAGGGCGGCCAGAGCCTCGGCCACCTGATCGTCTGTGGTCAGGCGGGAGAGCAGTTCGTGGGCGGGTTTTTTGTTGATGACGCCGGGGGCCTCGAATTTTTCCTCATTGGGAAGCTCCACGTAGCCCAGCACGAAGTTATAGGTCTTGCTCTCGCCGGGCTGCAGGCGGGCCTTGAGCTGATGGGCGGCCATGGGCTGCCAGCCGCTGGCGTGGCTGTTGCCCATCCTGCCGGTCAGCACGCTCTGGGGGGCGTCAAAGCCGTTGTACAGCCCCAGGAAGGTTTCCATATCGGTGTCGTAGCCGTCCACGGGGGCGTTGACGGCGTAGAAAGCGTAATGATTGCGGCGCTCGCGGTACTCGGTCTTGTGGTAGATCACGCTGCCCTCGATCTCCACCTCACCGGTGCTGAAATTGCGCTGGAAGTTGAGCATGTCGTCCTGGGCGTTCCACAGGCAGAATTCCACAAAGCTGGTCAGGATCACGTCCTTGGGGGCGCCGCTCTCATTTTTCAGGGTGATCTGGTGCACCTCGGCGTTGAGCCCCAAGGGCACGAAGGCCAGCTGCGTCGCGGCCAGACCGTTCTTTTTGCCCTCGATGACGGTGTAGCCCATGCCGTGACGGCAGGCGTAGCTGTCCAGCTCCGTCTTGCAGGGCTTCCAGCCGGGGTTCCACACGGTGTCCCCGTCCTTGATGTAGAAATACCGCCCGCCGTTATCCACGGGCAGGTTGTTGTAGCGGTAGCGGGTGATGCGGCGCAGGCGGGCGTCCCGGTAGAAGCAGTAGCCGCCGGCGGTGTTGCTGATGATGCCAAAGAAGTTTTCGCTGCCCAGGTAGTTGATCCAGGGGTAGGGCGTGCGGGGGGTGGTGATCACATACTCCCGGGCTTTGTCGTCGAAGTGGCCGTATTTCATAAGGAAACCTCCTTTTGCGGATTCCGTGAAAAAAGGCCGGAAGGAAACACGCCCTTCCGGCCATCGCTTACGCTTTTATTCTTCCTCTTCTTCTTCGGGCAATTCGGCGTTGTGGTACACGTCGGCCACGTCGTCGTTATCGTCCAGCATGTCCAGCAGCTTTTCGATCTTGGCCACGGTGTCAGGATCGGAGATGGCCACGGTGTTCTGCGGGATCATCTTCTTGTCCGCGGACAGGAAAGACAGGCCCTGGTTCTCCAGCGCCTCCCGCACGGCGGAAAAATCGCCCGGCGCGGTGTAGATGACAAACACGTCGTCCTGGGCCTTCATATCCTCGGCGCCGGCGTCCAGGGCCATCATCATCATTTCGTCCTCATCCATGCCGGGCTCGCGCTCGATGACGATCTCGCCCTTGTTGTCAAACATGTAGCTGACGCTGCCGGGGGTGCCCAGGCTGCCGCCGTTCTTGTCAAAGATGTGGCGCACGTCCGCGCTGGTGCGGTTGCGGTTGTCGGTCACGATGTTGCAGATGATGGCCACGCCGCCGGGGGCATAGCCTTCGTACACGATCTCCTCATAGGTCATGCCGCTGCCTTCGCCCGCGGCCTTCTTGATGGAGCGCTGAATGTTATCGTTGGGCATGTTGTTGGCCTTGGCCTTGGCGATCACGTCGCGCAGCTTGCCGTTGCTCTCGGGGTTCGCGCCGCCCTCGCGCACAGCGATGGCGATCTCACGGCCGATCTTGGTAAAAATCTTGCCGCGCGCGGCGTCCGCCTTGCCCTTTTTCGCCTGAATATTATGCCATTTGGAATGACCGGACATGAAAATCCCTCCAAGTACTCAATTTAACTGATCAATTATAGCACAGGAATGGCGAGACGTCAAATATTTTGGTGGGGATCGTAAAAACAAGAAATTGGATGGGAAAAGGATACGACGGAGGCCTTCTCTTTCAGTTCTACGCCCCGCGCTACTGCCTGCGGCAAGCGCGGGTTTCGGATGGCGATTCGCAGAATCGCTCATCCTCAGTCTGCCTGCGG
>CACZLE010000042.1:11344-30099 GCA_902781945.1 uncultured Eubacteriales bacterium
GTGAGCGTCACATCCGGGGCCTTCCGGCCCGCTCTCGCTGAAAATGATCCACAGGATCATTTTCCGGGCGCTGCGAGCCCTCACGCCCTGCGCTCGGGACGTAGCTTTTACGCGTGCAAGTTGGGTTATCTGCGCTGCGTCCCGAGCGCGAAGCGTGAGGGGCAGAGCGAAAATAAGGAAAACCCAACCGCTCCCGGCACACGGCAGTGTGCGTGCGCATAGCGCACATAGGCCGATAGGCCCGGGAGCGCACACAGGACAGCCTTCGCAAGCGCTGCCGCATGCAAAGCAAAGGACAAAACGACAATCATTGTAACGCAGCCCTTTTCGGTTCCTTTTCGGGCGGCGAAAAGGAACGCCTTCGTCCGTTTATTACACTCTGATCTTGTGCCATTCCCCGCTCTTGTACCGGCGCAGCATCAGCACCATGCGCACGGACATATCGCACAGGGTGGCGCACCAGGCGGCAGTGAGGGCGATATCGCTGCGGCCCATGAGGGTGCCGGCCACATAGACGCCGGTGAGGGCCAGGATGGGACGGATCAGCGTGACGGTGATCAGCATCACCCGGGCGGTGTAGCGCACGTCGCCGGCTCCGCGCAGGGCGCCCGCGGCCACCACGGAGAGCATCTGCAGGGGCTGCACCAGGCCCAATACCACCATGATGGTTTCGGCCATGACGCGCACATCCTGGGAGGCGTCGCGGTTGATGAACATGCTCACCAGCGGTCCCCGCAGCAGGATGCAGCAGGCGGCGAGGACCAGCGAGATCATCAGCGAAAAGCGCTGGGCCAGGGTGCCGTAGATGTGGGCCATGTCCGGGCGCTTGGCTCCCAGCATGCGGCCCACCAGGGAGGTGCCCGCCACGCCCAGGCCGTCGGCGCAGGAGAAGGAGAGGTTCATGAACTGCATGCAGATCTGGTGGGCGGCAAAGGCGTCGGTGCCCAGGCTGGCCACGATCTTGGCGTAAGAGAAGAAGCCCACGCGCATGGCCAGCTGCTCCACCATGGCGGAGGAGGCCACCTTAAAGAGCGCCTTGCACGCCTCGCCGTCGGGCTTCCAGCTGTCGCGGCGGCTGATATGCAGAAAGCCGCCCGCGCTGCCCCGCAGCATGGCCGTCAGGCTCAGAATGAAGCCCACAAACAAGCCGATGGCCGTGGCGATGGCTGCGCCCCGCACGCCCAGGCGAGGGAAGGGGCCGATACCGTTGATCAAAAGATAATTGAACAGGATATTGACCAGGTTGGAGGTGATGTTGACCTCCATGGTCAGCTTGGTGTTGCCCACGCCGCGCTGGGCAGCGCACAGGGCCATGCTCAAAGCCTGGAAGGGCAGGGCGATGCCCATGATGATGAAATACTCGGTGGCGTCCTCCAGGGTGCGGCCCGCCTCGGCCCCCGCAAAGCGCATCAGCGGCGTGGCCAGGGGGATCAAAAGGGCCATCAGCAGGGCGCTGAGGGCAATGCAGATCACGATGGCCGTGCGCACCGTGGCGTTGGCCGCGTCCTGACGCTTTTCGCCCCGCCTGCGGGCCACCACCGCCGTGATGCCCACGTTCAGCGCAAAGAACATGCTCAGCATGATCATGCGCGGCTGGCCCACCAGCCCCACCGCCGCCACGGCGTCCGTGCCGATGCCGCTGACCATCACCGTGTCCATCATGTTGATCAGGGAGATCAGCACCATCTCGCACACCGAGGGCACCGCCAGGTGGATGTACTTGCCGTAGGTTTCCCGGTTGCTCGGCAAGGCCTCCACCGGCTCCGTGCCCGCGGGCAGCATCTGCCGGATGTCGAAAAACCGCGTCAGGGGAGACGAGCGCATCTTGAGTGCCTCCATCGTCAGATAATGTTGAATGCTCAACTATTATAATATATTGTTCAGATTTGCACAAGAAAAAGAGAATTTTATACAAAAAAAGGACGAAGGAAGCGGGATGGGCAGAGGGTTTTGACACATTGTTTTGACCCGCTGTCAGCGTCGGCCCTCCTTCCCCGCGATGCGCCGCATCCACACCCAAAGGTAACTGGGCTCATAGCGATTGCTCAGCATATGCATCAGATGAATGGCGTCATGCTCCGTGCGGAAGCCCTTGGGGTGGAACACTTCCTTCGCTTGCAGCCGGGGTTCCTGCCTGCGCATCAATTGCATCAGCTGGTTTTCGGCCCGGGGCACGGTGGCCTGGTCGGCATAGAAATACACGCTGCTGCCGCGCTCCAGACCGGCCTGGGGACGCAGGACGGCGCGCAGGCCGTTGCGGGGCAGGGAATCCTGCATGCCGCGGAAAATGCGCTGGGCTTTTTCTTCCTTGGCGACGATTTTGATATATACGATATCCCGGGGATCGAAGGCGTCGCCTTCCAGATATTGCCGGTAGGGAGAGCGCTTCATGCGCTGAAACACGACCTGTTCCTCCGGGGACATGGTGCCGTGGTGGTAGATATAATTCATGTTTTTGTTGACGGTGTAAATAAAATAGGAAATGCCCATGTTGCTCAGCTGGCTCATCAGCCATTGGGAGGAGGATGGGGCCAGGTTAAAGGTGGCCAGATACATGTTTTCGGTGGGATCATAAATGCCCGCGCCGTCCATCACGATCATGGGCACGCTCAGATGGAGGCTGTTCATCTGGCTGATGAAGAAGGCGGGGGCGTGCTCGGAGATCATGCAGATCCTGGCCCCGTCGTTATACAGATAGTTGAGCCGGAAAAGGATGGCCGAGGGGATCTGGGCCAATTGATCGGGCACCAGATCCTTTGTGCGGACAAAGAACAGCTGATCCCGGCGCTTGATCCGGGGCAGGCGGAACACGTTGACCGCGATGGCGATGCCCGTGCCCACCAGCACGTCCAGCACCCGGCGGAAGGCCTGATCCAGGGGATGCTCCACGTCGGGATAGGCGATCACCACGCAGATGAACACGATGGCTGCCAGGCTGGAGGTATCCGGCTTGCGGACCGCCACGGCGCTGTACAGCGAGATCAGGATGCCCAGGCCCATCAGCGCGTACAGCGGGATGCCGGTGACGCTGGGAAACCGGGGCACGATGAGCAGAAACAGAAAGCCCCAGGCCGCGCCGATCAGGGTGCCCGAAATGCGGTTAAGGGCGTATTCCCGGGTGTCGTGCACATAGGGCTGCATGCAGATGATGGCGGTGATGGCCGCCTCGGCGGACATGGTTTCGCCCCGGTAGCCCCGCAGATAGTAAAAAACCAGACAAAGAAAAACGGCCACCGTGGTTTTGAGGATGCGCTGGCCGATGAAGGGAAAATACAGCTTCTTTTGCATAGGCGTCTTCCTTGAATCCGGTTTTTTTGCTCGCAACGCGGCTGCGCGGCGATCCAACCGGAGATTAAGCGTTCATATGGAAAAAGTATAGCATGCGCCGCCGCGATTGACAAGCGGAAAGCGGGCGCGGACGTTGACACCCTTGGCGGCCATATTGTAAAATGCATTATAAGTGTTTGAACAGGTACATTCCCGCAGGGGACAGAAAAGAGGACGATGTCCATGACGAATTATTTTGTTGAAGGCTTGCAGGGAAGCGGAAAAACCACGCTGGCCGGAAAGCTGGCCGAAAAACACCCGGATCACCGGGCGCTGGCGGAGGGGGATTATTCCCCGGTGGAGCTTTCCTGGTGCGCCTATATGACCCGGGCGGAGCATCAAAAGGTGCTGGAGGCTTTTCCCTTCCTGAGGGATGATATCCGGCGCAGCAGCCATGCGGAAGGGGACCATGTGGTGGTCTGCTACACAAAGGTGCGGACGGACTGCCAGGATTTTTACCGGACGCTGGAGGGATACGAGATCTATAACAACCGCGTGTCCTTGGACGTTTTTAAGCGGATCATTTTAACACGATATCGGAATTGGCAGGAGGACGGCCTGATCGTGGAATGCTCCCTGTTTCAGAATATCGTGGAGGATCTGATCCTGTTCCGCTGCCTGGAGGACGCGGAGATCCTGGCTTTTTACCGGGAACTCCGGGAGGCCGTGGGGAAAAAGGACATCCATATCGCCTATATCAGAACGGAGCCGGACGACATCGGGATAAACCTGGAAAAGGCGCGGCGTGAGCGGACGGACGACCAGGGCAATGAAGTCTGGTTTTCCATGCTCTGCGGCTATTTTAACGAGTGCCCCTTCGCAACTAAAAACGGCATGAAGGACGCGGAAGGGCTGATCCGGCATTGGCAGCACAGACAGGCGCTGGAGCTGGAGATATGCGAAACGCTCTTTCCGGGACAATACACGGTGTTCCCATCCAAAGCATACGGCGAGGTGGATATTTAACCGGCGCCCGGTTGAATGGAAATACTGTAAAACAGAAATTGGCAAGAGGAGACGATAAGGGCCTCCGCGGCCCTTATGATCCTGCGCCAAAGGTCTTCGACCTCTGGACTCCACCGGGCGAACCAGCTTGAGAAAACAACAAACAATCTGCGCCTGTAACTTGAATGGCGCAAAGAGAGTTTCCGGGCATAAGAAAAACCGGTGGCCAGCCAGAAAATGAATTCATTCATTTTCTGGTCTGTCCAGCGGTTTTTCGCTGTGCGCTTTGCGCACAGCGCGCCAGCGAAGCTGGCTGCCCGGAAGCGGTGGACTGCGATTTTGTTCCTCGTTGCGTCAGCTGCTTTTACGGCGATAAACGCAGGTTTTCTGCTTCTCTTTTGACTCAAAAGAGAAGCGTACCCTTTCCCCTTGCCAATTTCTGTTTTCAGTCGCGTTCTTCCGCCGCCTGCCTCAGCCAGTCCACCTGCTTTTGCAGTCCCTCCCGCAAGGGGGTATGGGGCAGAGTGATGCCGGCGGCGGCCAGCTTGTCCAGGGTATAGGCGCGGTGGCACAGATGGCCGCTGTACTTGGGATGGGCTTCCAGATAGCCCTCCAGGGGGATTTCCTCGATGCGCACCGGCACGCCCAGGATCTGGCCCAGGGTTTCAAAATAGGCCGCGTTGGTCAGAATCTCCGGCCCGCCGATGCAAAAGATTTCGTTATACGCCTTCGGCTTGTCCAGGCAGCTGAGCATGGAACGGCACAGATCCTCCACATAAATGGGATGCAGCAGGAACCTGCCGCCGCCCACCAGGCGCAGGGGCTCGCCCCGCAGCATACGGGCCATCAGATCCGGCTGGCGGGTGTGCTCGGGATAGCAGCCCAATTGCGACCCGGGACCGAAAATGTGCCCGGGCCGGAAGATCGTCCAGGAAAAATCCGATCTATCGTGGGCCGCAGCCTCCAGGAACACCTCCTCCATCTGCCGCTTGCAGCTGCCGTAGCCGCCGTCGTGCAGATAGACGCCCGTTTCGTCCTGGGGCACGCGCTTGAAGGCGGGATGATAGACGGAATCCGTGGAGACGACCACCAGACGGGCAGTGAAATCCGGCAGCACCGCCAGGTCTGTTTGCGCGGTTTCCGCCGTATAGCAGATGCAGTCCAGGGCCGCGTCCCAGCGGACGCGGGCCGACGCCAGAGCGCAGCGCAGGGAGGCGGCGTCATGGGCGTCGCCGGTCAGCGCGTGAACGCCGGGCGGCACGGGGCGATTTCCCCGGGTCACCGTCCACACCTCATGGCCGTCCAGCAGGGCCAGGCGGGCCAGATGGCCGCTGACAAAGCCGCTGCCGCCCAGTATCAGCAGTTTCATGGGCGTTTCCTCCTTGATTACGGGCGATTGATCTCCCGGATTTTTTCCATATCCGCCTTGGGGTTCCGGTCCATGTCCAGCAGGCCGTTGACCTCCTGGAACACGTCGGTCAGCTGGGTGTAGCAATAGCCCCGGAAATAGGGCATGGCCCGGAAGGCCGCGGTGATGGCGGCGTAGCGCTGGAGGAAGCTCTCCTCGTCCCGCGCCGCGCCGTTGTAGCCCCAGTTTTCGCCCTCGGCGTCCTTCGCCATGGCGATGCCGCCGTACTCGGTCATGAGCAGGGGCTTGCCGGTGTGATCGTAGCCCTGGGCCTGGATCATGCGGGAGGCGGGGGCGGCTTGCAGCAGGGCCTCCGCGCTGCCATAGGCGGCGCTCAGCTGCTCCGGCCAGGCGGTGTAATCATGCACCGTCGCCACGTCTGTGGCCGCCTGCTCCCAGCCGTCGTTGCCGGAGACGAACCGCGTGCCGTCCAGGGCGTGGACCAGGGCGTACAGGGCGTCGGCCAGCTTTTGCTGCTTTTTTTGACCGCGAATGCAGGGCACGCCCCAGCTTTCGTTCAGCGGCGTCCAGGCAATCAGCGCGGGGTGGTTGTAGTCCCGGCGGATGGCCTCGGAGAGATCCCGCAGCAGGCTCCGCTTTTCGCGGTCCCCAAAGGCGTAGGCGCTGGGCAGCTCGCCCCACACCAGCAGGCCCAGATGATCGGCCCAATACAGATATTGCGGGTCTTCAAACTTTTGATGCTTGCGCGCGCCGTTGAAGCCCAGGGCCTTTGTCAGCTCCACGTCCTTTTTCAGCGCTTCGTCGTCCGGCGCGGTGAGCAGGCCGTCCGGCCAATAGCCCTGATCCAGCACCAGCCGCTGGTACAGCACGTCGCGGTTCAGCAGGATCTGGTCGCCCGCGATCTCGATCTGCCGCATGCCGAAATAGGTCTCCACCCGGTCTGTCACCTGGCCGTCTTTGAGCGTTTCGATGGCCAGATCATAGAGATTGGGCTGCTCCGGCGACCACAGCCGCACGCCCTCCCGGTCCCGGGGGCTGTTCAGGTACAGCGTCGTGGAAACCAGCCGGTCCAGGGCTGCCGTTTCCTGCCGGGCCACCACCCGTCCTTGGAAGGAGGCCGTCAGGCGGAGGCTGCCGTTTTCGGGCAGCTCGTTCAGCGCCATTTCGGCCTTCAGGCTGCCGTCGTCAATGCGGGGCGTCAGCCGGAAATCCACGGGATAAACGGTCCCCACGCCCTCCAGCCACACGCTCTGCCAAATGCCGGACACCGGCGTGTACCAGCAGGCGAAGGGCGCGGGCTTCCAGCTCTGCTTGCCCCGGGGCTGCTCCCTGTCCAGCCGATCCTCGCAGCGCACCGTCAGGGTATAGGATTTCCCAATTTCGATCAAATCTGTGATGTCAAAGGTGAAGGGCGTATAGCCGCCTTCATGCCCGCCCAAATATTGGCCGTCCAGCCACACGTCGGCCTGATAATCCACCGCGCCGAAATGCAGCAGCACCCGCTGATCCCGCATGGTTTCCGGAATCGTGATCTCCCGGGCGTACCACAGCACGTCGCAATGCCTTTTCTCCTTGATGCCGGACAGCTCCGCCTGATAGGCGAAGGGCACCTGGATGGTCAAATCAAATGCTGGTTTCTCATACCAGCGCCGCTTTTTTCCCTCGTTGCTCCAGTCAAAGCGGAACCGCCAGGGGCCGTTGAGCGTCTGCCAGTTCTGCCGCGCCCGGTCCGGGCGGGGATGGGCTGTTCTGCGGATCATGATATCGTTCCTCCTTTGGGCCGGGATGGCTCGCGGTTGGGCTGCGTTTCATCTTTTTTTGTATTGTAGAAGGGTTGGTCTTTGTTGTCAATGGCGAAAATCACGTTTTGCATTTTTATGGGTTATGCAATATAATGGAAGCCGGGTAGGCAGGGGCGCGTCCCCTGAAAGCTGACCTGGGAGGAACGGACGAAATGGAAGAACTGACCCTCATGGACGACGGCGTTCAGCTGAGCGCCATCCTGGAGCGCCCGGCGGCGGAGCGCTGCCCGCTGGTGATCGTGCTGCACGGCTTTACCAGCAACAAGGAAAAATTTCATACCGTGGCCGCCTGCCGGACCATGCGGGAGGCGGGCTTCGCCACCCTGCGCTTTGACCTGTACGGCCATGGCGAAAGCGGCGGGGCCTTCCGGGATCACACGCTGTACAAGTGGATCTCCAATACCCTGGCGGTGCTGGACTATGCCCGGACGCTGGATTTTGTGACCGACATTTACCTTTCCGGCCATTCCCAGGGCGGCTTGACGGCGGCGCTGGCAGGCGGCATGGCCCCGGACCTGATCAAGGGCCTGATCCTGCGCGCCCCCGCCTTTATGATCCCCCGCTGCGCTCGGGAGGGCAGCATGCTGGGCCGGGGCTTTGATCCCCTGCATATCCCGGCGGAGGCCGAGATCGTGCCGGGGCTGGTGCTGGGCGGCAATTACATCCGCGTGGCCCAGACCATCCACGTGGAGGAGGCCATGGACCGCTTCCCGGGACCGGTGCTGCTGATCCACGGGGACGCGGACGAGGTGGTGCCCGTGGCGGAATCCGTGGAGGCCGCCCGGTGGTACCAGGATTGCCGCCTGGCCGTCATCCCCGGCGAAAGCCATCACTTTGACCGTTTTCCGGACAAGACCCAAGCCGTCCTCCGGGAATGGCTGAAAGCGAAAGGAAGCCTGACATGATCCGCCCCATTGTGCATGATCCCTTTTTCCTGGGCCAGAAATCTGCCCCCGCCACGGAGGCGGACCGGCAGGTGATGACCGACTTGACGGACACCCTGCGGGCCAACCTGGACCGCTGCGTGGGCATGGCGGCCAACATGATCGGGGAGCGCAGGCGCGTCATCGTGTTTTGCAACGGGCCCCTGCTGACGCTCATGGTCAATCCGCGCATCACGGCCAAATCCGGCCCTTACGATACCGAGGAGGGCTGCCTGTCCCTGGCGGGGGTGCGGAAAACCAAACGCTATCAAAAGATCACCGTCAGCTACCAGGACGCGGCCTTCCAGCCCCGCACGGGCACTTTTGATGGCTTCACGGCCCAGATCATCCAGCACGAAATCGACCATTGCGACGGCATTTTGATTTAAGGAGGTAAGACCCATGAAACGCATGCTGCCCCTGCTGCTCATTTTGCTGCTTGGCGTTTGCTTCGCGCGCGCGGAGGGCTATCGGCAGATCGACCAGGAAACCGCCAAGCAGATGATGGAAGCCGACGACGGCCACGTGGTCGTGGATGTGCGCCGTGCGGACGAATACGACGCGGGCCACATCCCCGGGGCCATCCTGATCCCCAATGAGAGCATCGGCTGCGACAGCCCGGAGGCGCTGCCGGACTATGGCCAGGTGATCCTGGTGTACTGCCGCAGCGGCAACCGCAGCAAGCAGGCCGCCCAGAAGCTGGCCGGCATGGGCTATACCAATGTGTACGAGTTCGGCGGCATCCTGACCTGGACGGGGGATATTGTGACGACGGAGGAAGAAAGAAGCATGAAGCTGTGGATAAACGGCGCGGCCTTTGACGCCGTGCTGGAGGAAAACGATACCGCCCGGGCCTTCGCGGCGCTGCTGCCCATGGACCTGCATATGACCGAGCTGAACGGCAACGAGAAATACCACTATCTGATGAGCGGCCTGCCCAACGCGCCGGAACGGGTGGGGCATATCGAGGCCGGGGACATCCTGCTCTTTGGGGACAGCTGCGTGGTGGTGTTCTATCAGTCCTTTGACACGCCCTACAGCTATACCCGCATCGGCCGGATCGTCAGCCCCGAAAATCTGGCGGAGCAGCTGGGCGCGGGCGACGTGGACGTGGGCTTTAGCCGGGATTGAAAAGAGGGAACCCATGTACCGCTACATCGTCTTTGACGTGGAAACGCCCAACCGTTTCAATGACCGCATGAGCGCCATCGGCATCTCCGTGGTGGAAAACGGGGCCATCACCCAGGAGTTTTTCTCCTATGTGAACCCGGAGACGGGCTTCGACCCCTTCAACACCCAATTGACGGGCATCGATGAAAGGACCGTGGCTCACGCCCCCGCCTTTCCGGAATTGTGGGCCCGGATCGAGCCGCTGATGTCCTCGGGCATCCTGGCGGCCCACAACGCCGTGTTTGACCTGGGCGTGCTGAAAAAATGCCTGCACGATTACGGCATCCCCTGGAAAAGCGCCGCCAAATACTGCTGTACCGTGCAGATGGGGCGGCGGCTGGCGCCGGGCATTTCCCATTCGCTGAACGTGATGTGCGACCATTACGGCATCGCCCTTCAGCACCATCAGGCGGACAGCGACAGCCATGCCTGCGCCCAGATCCTGCTGCGGTATCTGGCCGACGGGGCCCAGGAAAAGGACTTTATCCGGACGTACCGGCTGATATAAAAAAGATCGGAGAGGAAAAGCGTATGAAAACTGTGGTGATCACCGGCTCGGCCCGGGGCTTTGGCCTTTGCCAGGCGAAGAAATTCAAGGAATCGGGCTTTAACGTGGTGATTTCGGATATCAACGAAAACAACCTGCAATCGGCCCTGAAAGCGCTTCAGGCCATCCGGCCCCAGGATACCAAGGCCCTCAGCGTGGTCTGCGACGTGACCAATCCCCAGGACTTGCAGGAGCTGTGGGACAGCGCGGCGCAGGCCTTTGGGACCGTGGACATCTGGATCAACAACGCGGGGGTCAATTCTCCCGATAAGCCCGTGTGCGAGCTGACCGGGAAGGAGATCGCCTTCATCCTGGACGTGGACCTGAAGGGGACGGTCTATGGCTCCCGGGTGGCCTTTGCCGGGATGCGCGCCCAGGGCCACGGGCAGATCTACAACGTGGAGGGCTACGGCTCCAACGACGCCATGATGACCGGCCTGACCATGTACGGCACCGCCAAGCGCGCCGTCACCTTCTTTACCCGCAGCCTGGCCAAGGAAAGCCAGGACCTGACCGGCGGCCAGGTGAAGGTGTGCCGCCTGACCCCCGGCATCATGATCACCGATTTCATCACCCACGCCAACGGCGACGCCACGCGGATCGAGCTGCCGGAAAAAACCAAGAAGGTGTACAACATCCTGGGCGATTATCCCGAGACCATCGTGGATTACGTGGTGCCGCGAATGATCGCCAACGAGAAGAACGACGCGGATATCGTCTGGCTGACCAACGCCCGGGCCTTCTCCCGCTTTTTGACCGCGGGATTCAAAAAACGGGATTTCTTCGGCGATAAAAAGTAAGATACGGCGCGGGAAACTTGCCTCCCCATAAAAAAGAACAGGAGCGAATCATGAGCAAGATCTATCAGATATACGGCCAGGACGCCCACGACATGACCCTGCGGCTGCTGGAGGCGGCGGAGGCCATCAACCTGGTGCCCGCGGGCGGCAGCGTGGCCCTCAAGCCCAACCTGGTCATCGCGGGCACGCCGGAGAGCGGCAGCACCACCCACGGCGGCGTGCTGAGCGGCTGCATTGAATATTTCCGCGCCCATGGCGTGCAGGACATCAGCGTCATCGAGGGCAGCTGGGTGGGGGACGAGACCATGCGCGCCATGCGCCGGGCGGGCTATGACAAGGTGTGCGAAAAATACGGCGTGCCCTTCTACGACCTGAAAAAGGACAAAACCCGGCCCGTCAAGAGCGCCATCGGCAACATCGACGTGTGCTGCCGCGCCCTGGACGCCGGGCTGCTGGTGGATCTGCCGGTGCTCAAGGGCCATTGCCAGACCGTCATGACCTGCGCCCTCAAGAACCTCAAGGGCTGTCTGCCGGACAAGGAAAAGCGGCGCTTTCACGCCCTGGGCCTGCAAAAGCCCATCGCCGCCCTGGGCGCGGCCCTCAAGCCCCGTCTCATCGTGGTGGACAGCATCTGCGGCGATCTGGACTTTGAAGAAGGCGGCACCCCGGTGCAGACCAACCGCATGTATCTGGGCACCGACGCCGTGCAGCTGGATGCCTACGGGCGCACGCTGATGGGCCTGACCGCCGAGGAGGTGCCCTACATCGAACTGGCCGAGCAATACGGCGGTGGGAGCACAAAAATGGGCCCCGACGACCTGGTGGAGCTCAACAAGCCCTCCGACGCGGCCACCTATCCACGCCCCAGCGGCACCGTGGCCAGCCTGACTCGCAATGTGCACGAAAACCAGGCCTGCTCCGCCTGCTTTGCCAGCCTGGTGCGGGCGCTGTACGCCACCCGCTGCGGCCAGGGCGAGGAGATCTACATCGGCCAGGGCTGGAAGGGCAAGAGCCTGGACGGCCTGGGCATCGGCGCCTGCTGCCGCGGCGCGTCAAACTGCGTCATGGGCTGTCCGCCCACCGCCGAGGCCGTGGCCAAAGCCCTGGAGAGCCTGCGGTGGGGATAAAAGAGACTGAAAAACAACAGCACAAGGAGGGAAAACCATGTCCATGCGTCCACAGATCCCCGTTGCCATCGCCTCCCCCGACGCCGATCTGGCGGTGATCCGCCAATGCGGCATCCGGGATGTGTCCCTGATGCTGAAGCCGGAGGAAATACTGGACGACGCCGTCGCCCGGATGCAGGAGCGGCTGGCCCGGTATGAGCTGACGGTATCCGACGCCTTCTGCACGCCCCTGCAAAAGAACCGCTCCATCCATCTGGGGCTGCCGGACCGGGACGGGCAGATCGACGCGTTTAACGAAATGGTGCGGGTGCTGGGCAGGGCCCATATCCCCTTCACCTCCATCGCCTGGCAGCCCCACGGCATCCTGCGCACGGACTGGCGGGTGGGCCGGCATACCCGGGGCGGCGTGTCCATGTACTGCGACCAGGCGGAGATCCTGAGCCGTCCCAACGCGGAGGACCGGGCCTATACGGAAGAAGAAATCTGGAACAACTTTCAATATTTTCTGGATCGCACCGTGCCGGTCTGCGAGGAGGCCGGGGTGCGCATGGCCCTGCATCCCAACGACCCGCCCCTGGCCTGCATGGCGGGCATTCCCAGCCTGATCTGGAACAGCGACGGCTTCCGCCGGGCCATCGCCGCGGCCCATGGCAGCAAGGCCCTGGGCATCAAGCTGTGCATCGGCTGCTGGCTGGAGGCGGGGGACGCCTTTGGCAATCTGATGGCCGATATCGCCGAGTTCTGCGCCGACGACCGCGTCCTGTGCGTGCATTTCCGCAATGTGGACGCGCCGCTGCCGGTGTTTGAGGAGGTGCTGTGCGAGGACGGCTACGCCGATATGTACGCCATCATGAAGCAGCTGGTGGCCTGCGGCTGCCAGGCGGTCATCTCCATCGACCACGGCTTCCAGCCCACGGAGGGCTTCGGCGGGCGCACGGGCACGCATCTGTATCCCACGGGCTTCATGAAGGGCCTGCTGTGGGCGGCGGAGCAGGAGATCGGGCGGCAAAAGGCGTAAAAAAATTTGCGGGAAGCCCGTTTCACCCCTTGCAAAACCTATACCGTTCGTGTATAATACATAGCTGGCACTTTCTTGCGCCGCGTGATGCCGCGGCGCCATATGTCCATGAGGAGGTGAAAAGTATGAACAAGTACGAACTGGTCTACGTCATCGACGCCGCTCTGGAAGATGAGGCCCGCAAGGCGGTTATCGACCGCTTCAACGGCATGATCGAGCAGAATGGCGGCAAGGTGCTGAAGGTGGATGAATGGGGCAAGCGCCGTCTGGCCTATCCCATCAACTACAAGACCGAAGGCTACTATCTGCTGGTGAACTTTGAATCCGAGGCCACCCTGCCCCGCGAGATCGAGCGCAACATGCAGATCGCCGAAACTATCCTTCGTTACCTGATCGTGAAGGTGGAGGAGAAGCGCAGCAACGTGAAGCCCCGTCCCGTGCGCGTAGCGCCCGAGGCTCCCGAAGCCGCCGCCGAGGCCCAGCCCGAAGCGCCCGCCGCTCCCGCTGACGCCGAGTAAAACAAGGAGGGATACGAATGAATAAGGTTTTCATTGTTGGGAACCTGACACGCGATCCCGAATTGCGTTCCACCCGTGACGGCATTTCCGTCTGTTCGTTTACCGTGGCGGTCAACCGCCGCCAGCGCAACGCGGAGGCCGGTCAGCCCGAGGCTGATTTCTTCCGTGTCACCGCCTGGCGCCAGCTGGGCGAAATCTGCGCCAAGTACCTGGCCAAGGGCCGCAAGGTATCCGTGACCGGCAGCGTGAGCGCCAGCGCTTACACCGCCCAGGACGGCTCCGCGCGGGCCAGCCTGGAAGTGACGGCTGACGACGTGGAATTCCTGACCCCCCGCGGCGAAGTGGGCGATGTGTCCGCCGCTGCTCCCCGGGCCCAGGCTCCCGCTCCCGCCGCTCCCCAGAGCAACGGCTTTGTGCAGGTGGACGACGACGAACTGCCCTTCTGATCAAAATAATCGTAATAGGAGGATAAAGATACCATGTCTGAAGATCGTGGCGAACGGAAAATGCGCCCCCGCGGACGGAAGCCCCGCCGCAAGGTGTGCGATTTCTGCGTAAATAAGATCGCTTACATCGACTACAAGGACGTGAACCGCCTGCGCCGTTACATCAACGAGCGCGGCAAGATCATGCCCCGCCGTATGACCGGCACCTGCGCGAAGCATCAGCGCCAGCTGTCCGAGGCCATCAAGCGCGCCCGTGCCATCGCGCTGCTGCCCTACACGGTCGATTAAAAAAGTGAAAAGAGCTCGCTTCGGCGGGCTTTTTTCTTTTGCAGCCGCGGCCCGACGGGAGCTCGGACGGGATTATTCTTGCTATTCCGGAAAAGACCGGGTATAATGAAACGGAAAGGGGGCGATAGCGTTGGCGCAATTGCCTATGGATCAGGCGGTTCTAAGCAGCAAGGGCGATTTTACCATTTTTCGTTTTGGCACGCATACCATTCGTTTTCGCACGTCCCCGCGCCTGGAAAAATATACATCCGTGCGGGAATGGGACCACGGCTATCTGGTGGTAACGGCAAAGTATAAAAACCTTCCCCAGGAAGAGGAAGAATATATCGATCTGGTGCCCATTCTTAAAAATCTGTTTTTTGATCCGGATCAGGCTTTGACCCCCATTGAGAAGGTGAGCATACAATATGAGCAATGAATTGTTGGAAATCGCCAATGCGGCGGACCTGATCGTAAACGGATACGCCTTTCAGAAAAAATCGGATCAGGTATTTGTTCTGAATTTGAACAAGCCGGACCGCGCCGCCGTGCTGCGGCTCTCCGGCGAAATGCTGGAGACCAGCATGGACGATATCGAGCTTGCAATCGTTCAGGATTATCTGCAAAAAAACCTGAAATACATGGAGGCTTGATATGCCGAAATATTATGATTTCAAGGTTTTGGCTATTATTTGTATTTTACTTCGCACTGCATCGTGGAGTGCATGCACGTGCACGCCAGCGACAGCAGATTGACGGAAGCCGGCTCTGCAAAATTCTTTGTCAAAAGTGACGGCGGCACGGTCTTACAGGAAAAAGGGATGCTGAATGATCGGGAAGTGCGCGGCATCCAGTCTTTTATCCGTGAAAATTACAAAGAAATGTATTTAAAGTGGTCATTGCTGAGCGATGAGGGTTTTTACGGCGACCGCTAAACGATAACCGAACAAAGGAGCCTTTTCCCTTGTACATCGAATCCCTGCGACTGCACGACTTTCGCTCCTACCGTCAGGTGATGCTGACGCCGCCCCGGGGCACCACGGTGTTTGTGGGCGAGAACGGCACGGGCAAGACCAATCTGCTCGAGGCCGTTCATTTGTGCTGCCTGGGACGCAGCCACCGCACCAGCAATGACCGGGAAATGATCCGCTCCGGGGCAGAGACCTGCGCGGTGCAGGTGCGTGTCCAGCGGGGAGACGGGGCGGACACGGTGGGCGTGCGGCTGTTCATGCCCACGGAGAAGAAGCGCAAGGTGCTGCACATCAACGGCAAAACCGCCAGCCGCACGGGGGAGCTGATGGGCCACGTGACCTGCGTGATGTTCTCCCCGGAGGATATCGAGCTCATGCGCGGCGCGCCCCAGGGGCGGCGGCGCTTTTTGGATATGCTGCTCAGTCAATGCGGGGCGGGGTATTTTTACGCCCTGCAAAATTATAACAGCGCCCTAAAACAGCGCAACGCCCTGCTGCACGCCATCGCCAAGGGCGAAGCCCGGGCGGCGCAGCTGGAGGTGTGGGACGAGCAATTGGCCGCCGCCGCCGCGCCCGTGGTCAAGGCCCGGCAATATGCCGCGGGCAGTCTGTGCCAGCTGGCGGCGGGGCATTACGCCCATATCGGCGGGCGGGAAAACGAGGTGTTCGCCCTGCGGTATATGGGCCATCTGGCGGAGAGCGCCGCCCCCGCCGATGATCTTTTGAAACTGCTCCATGCTCGGCGGGAGGAGGACCTGAGAAGGGTGACCACCACAGCGGGCCCTCACCGGGATGACCTGCTGCTGACCCTCAGCGGCGAGGACATGCGGGCCTTTGCCAGCCAGGGGCAGATGCGCACGGCGGTGCTGGCCCTGCGGTTGAGCGAGGTGGACATGCTCACCCAGCGCCAGGGGGAAAGCCCGCTGCTGCTGCTGGACGACGTGCTGAGCGAACTGGACGCGGGCCGCCGCACGCGGCTGCTGTCCCGCATCAGCGGCATCCAGACGCTCTTGACCTGCACGGATTTAAGCGACCTGACCGGCGCCAAAGCCGACGCGGTGCTGCATGTAAAATTGGGGGAGATCACGGCATGAAAACGATCCTTTGGGACTGGAACGGCACGCTGCTGGACGACGTGCGGGTGAGCTACGATTGCCTCAACGATATGCTGCGCCTCTATCACAAGCCCGAGGTGCCCACGGTGGACGCCTATCGGGCCATTTTTCGCTTCCCGGTGAAGGAATATTACGCCCTGGCGGGCATCGGCGACGATCTGTTTGACGAGGTCGCCCCCCGCTGGATGGAGGATTATATGGCCCACGAGGGCGTGTGCCTGCTGCGGGACGGCGCGGCAGAAACGCTGCGGGCCTTCCACGATGCGGGCTTCCGCCAGGTGATCCTGTCCGCCAGCAAGCGGCAGAACCTGCTGGGCCAGATGGCGCGATTCGATATCCTGCCCTATTTTGACGAAGTGCTGGGGCTGGATCACATCTACGCCACCTCCAAGGAGGGCATTGGCCGCGCCTGGATGGAGCGGGAAAATGTGAACCCCGCCGACTGCGCCATGATCGGCGACACCCTCCACGACGCCGACGTGGCCCGGGCCCTGGGCGTGCGGTGCATCCTGCTCTGCGAGGGGCACCAATTAAAAAGCACCCTGGAAACCGCAGGGTGCGAGGTGGCGGAGGACCTGGAGGCGGCGAAGCGGTTAATCCTGGAGGATTGACCGCGGCTCCCATTGCAGATAATCCCCGGATACCAAGCTGTATTGGATTCCATTGCACATCCCCAGCAGACTGTCATGGAACCGCGGCGCGCCGTGGCAATGGGCATAGATCACCTGCTCGGCACGGTAGATTTCCGCGATGTTGGTAAAAATGCTTTCTTTTTCCAATATGTTGGTGGGCGGATAGTGGAGAAAGAGGATGAAGCGCCGGTAGCCGTCCTTTCGGGCGGCCTCGCAGGAGAGGCTCAGGCGGGCGGCCTCCCGCTCCACCAGCTTTGCGGCCTGCTCCTCGGCTTCCTCGTCCCAGCCCACCACCTGGCCCCGGCGATTGAGGTAAAAAGGCCCCTCGAAGGTATAACCCTTTGTGCCCACCAGGGCGATATCGCCGTAGGCGGCGTAATTGTTTTGCAGGAAGAACAGCTCGCCTTTGAACTGCTCGTTCAGGGCGGCGGTCTTGTTCACATCCCAGAACATGTCGTGATTGCCCCGCAGCAGGATCTTGCGCCCCGGCAGGGCGCGGATATAATCAAAATCCCGCTCGCATTCCGCCATTTTGCGGCCCCAGCTGTGGTCGCCCACCAGCACCAGGGTATCCTCCGGGCGGATCAGGCGGCGGCAGTTTTCCATCAGGCGCCGCTCGTGATCCCGCCACAGGGGATCGGTCAATTGGGCTTTGTTTTTCAGCTCCGCCTGAAAATGCAGGTGCAGATCGCCGATGGCGTACAGGCTCATGAAAAAATCTCCTTTACATGAGGAAAAAGATGCGTATACACTTTACCGATGATTTTGATCCCGGCCTCATCGCCGACAGCGGCCAATGCTTTCGCTGGTATGCCCTGGGCGAAAAAAGCTGGCGCGTGCTGCACGGGGCCCATTGCCTGATCCTGACGGAGGCCGGGCCGCAGGAATACGACCTGGATTGCGACGAGGCGGAATATGACGCCCTTTGGCGGCCCTATCTGGACATGGACGAAAGCTACGCCGCCATTCGGCAACGCATCGATCCCGCGGCGGATCCTTTTTTGTACGCGGCGGCGCAGGCGCAGCGGGGCCTGCGCATTCTGCGCCAGGAGCCTTGGGAGGCTCTGACCAGCTTCATCATTTCCCAGAACCGCAATATCCCTGCCATCCGGCGCTCCATCGAGCTGCTGTGCCAGGCGGCGGGGACGTCCTGCCGGGACAGCCGGGGAGAGGCGTATTTCGCCTTTCCGACACCGGAGGCGGTAGCGGCCCTCAGCGACGACGCCCTGACCTCCTGCAAGCTGGGCTACCGGGACAAGTATCTCCGCGCCGCGGCGGAAGCCGTGGCCGCGGGCCGCGTCGATCTGGCCGCGCTGTGCCAAACGGAGCCGGAAAAAAGCCTGGAAACCCTGCTTAAGCTGAAAGGCGTGGGGGTCAAGGTGGCGGCCTGCGTGCAGCTCTTCGGCCTGCATCAGCTGGACGCCTTTCCTATCGACGTGTGGATTCGGCGGGTCCTGGAGGCCGAGTATCCCGGCGGCTATCCCCAGGCGCGCTACAGCCCCTATAACGGGGTGTATCAGCAATATATGTTCGCCTATTATCGGGGAAAATCCTTTTAGATTGATTTCTCTGTAAACAGAAATTTGACGGGGAAGGGATACGCTTCTCTTTTGCGTCAAAAGAGAAGCAGAAAACCTGCGTTTGTCACCGTAAAAGCTACTGACGCAATGAGAAACAAAGTTGCAGTCCACCGCTTCCGGGCAGCCAGCTTCGCTGGCGCGCTGTGCGCAAAACGCACAGCGAAAAACCGCTGGACAGACCAGAAAATGAATGCATTC